>CALBMW010000319.1 GCA_937896275.1 uncultured Myxococcales bacterium | reverse complement strand
CGCGCGCGCCATCGCCGGGAGAAGGGCGGGGAGCAGGGCCACGGTGACCGCCGCCCCCGACGCCGCGCGCGCCTTGTGCAGCCGCGCCCGACCGCGCCGCGTGCGCCCGAGCACGGCCAGCACGAAGACCAGCAACACCGGCACGCCCATCGCGAAGATCAGCCCCCAGCTCAGCTCGTCGGACAGCTCGATCGCGAAGTTCAGATCGAGCGGCCGGTCGACGCCCGGCACGCGCGCCCGCAGCGTGTAGTCGCCGCTCTCGGGCAGCGTCTCGCGCGTGACGTAGATCATCTCCTCGTCGGCCGCGGTGCGGGCGAAGCGCGTGACCACGACGTCGTCGAGCAGGATCTCGAAGGTCACCGGCCCCTCGTAGGCCCGGTCGTGCGCCAGGTCGTAGAGGTAGGCGTAGACCTTCACGTCGTTCGGGGTGTCCGCGCTGCGGCGGTCGAGGCCCTGGAAGTTGAAGATCGTCGCGCCGATCTCCCAGTCGCCGTCGACGACCACGTGCTCCTCGGTCGGCACCTGCGGGTAGTTGTCGAAATAGCCGTAGTGGGGCAGGCCCTTGTTGTGGTGCGCCTCGGCGGCTCCGGGCGCCGAGAGGCCGAGCGCGAGCAGCGTCAGCGTCAGCGCGCTCGGCACGCCCAGGCGGCGCACGAGCTTGCGGTCGGGGCAGGCGGGCACGCACTGGCCGCAGTTGTCGCAGGCGGGCAGGTGGGTGAGGTTCTTGGGTGACAGCGCATAGGGGCAGGCGCGCTCACAGGCCGTGCAGCCGGTGGGACAGGCCGGCTCGGCGGCCTTGGTCAGCCGCAGCAGCCGCCGGCGCCCCACCTGCTCGAGCAGCCACCCGGTCGGGCACAGCGCGTGACAGAACTGCCCCGGCGCGACCAGCGCGTCCATCATCGCCCAGAACACCACGACGGTGAGCAGGCCCGCCGCCCCGCCCGAGGTGATGACCAGGAAGAGCCCGGCCGCGAGCCCGACGTAAGGCAGGATCCACAGCCACACCACCGTGCCGGCGCCGAGCGACGCGAGCAGGCCACCGAGCAGCACCCAGCCCCCCAGGCGCGCCGGCAGCCTCACCTGAGGCAAGGGCACCCGCAGCAGCAACAGACCGCCGCGCACCATCTGACCCAGGTCGAAGACCAGCCGCATCGGGCAAAGGTGGCTGCAGAACACCTTCCCGAGGAGGGCGGCCAGGCCCAGCGGCACCAGCAGCCCCAGCCACAGGGACCAGGGCGCGGTCCCGGTCTGCAGCGCGTGACTCGCCACCAGGATGGGATCGGCGGTGTGCACGCCGGCGACCGTCGCCGACCAGGGCAGCCCCACGAAGTCGAAGCTGGCGCGGTAGGGCTCGCCGCCCCAGGCAGAGAGCGCGCGCTCGTTGAGGGCGTAGAGCGTGCCCCAGGTCTCGCCCTCCATCAGCCGGACCAGCCGGGCGCTGTTGTGGGCCACCTTGTAGTTGCGCCAGATCCCGCCCATCGCGCCGTAGGCGATGAACAGCAGCACCGAGGCCTGCACGGCGCGTCGCAGCGCCTGCCAGGCTCGCCCCCTCCCCGGCCCGCTGGACGCGCTCATGCCTCGCGCTCACTGCGCTCCGCGAGCACCTCGGCGGGCACGACCCGGATGGCCTGGGGCACGTGCAGGCAGGACTGCTCGCAGAGGCCGCAGCCCACGCAGAAGCGCGGATCGATGCGGGGCGTCTCGTAGACCCCGATGAGCAGCGCCTGACCAGCGAGGGGGCAGGCGCGATAGCAGGCGCCGCAGGTGCGCCCCGCGTAGCTGTAGCACTGGCTCTGGTCGACGCGCGCCTTGCCCATCGCGACGCCGGCCACCCAGCCCTCCCGATCGGGGGTGAAGGGCTTCAGCGCGCCGGTGGGGCAGGCGGTGGCGCACTCGCCGCAGAGCGTGCAGCCCCGCTCGCGCGCCTTGATGAAGGGGGTGAATGCCTTGCTCAGCCCGGCGCGGAGCCCGTGGAAGGAGATGCAGTTGTTGGGGCAGGCGCTACCGCACTCGAAGCAGCGGGTGCAGGCATCCTCGAAGGCCCCCTCGGGCAGGGCCCCCGGCGGCCGCAGCGTCATCTCGCGCGGCCGCCTCTTCGCGCGCCCCGCCCACCACCCGCCCAGGCCCAGGGCCCCGGCGACCGCCGCGCCGAGAGCGCCACGGCGGGTGGGCGAGAGCGCCTCGCTCACGTGGTGATCTTCTCGATTCGCGCCGCGCACTTCTTGAAGTCCACCTGGCCGCTCACCGGATCGAAGGCGCGATGGCTGATCGCGTTGACCAGCCACTTGTTCTCCTTGGGATCCGCCGAGTCGGCGACCGACAGGTTCCACGGCCCGAACATGTAGCCGCGCGGCACACTGTTG
>CALBMW010000318.1 GCA_937896275.1 uncultured Myxococcales bacterium | reverse complement strand
CTCGACGTCGGTGCACCCGACCTGCTCCTCGATCAGGCTCAGGAACTCCGGCTCCTTCATGAAGCGCCGCGCGTAGCGCTTGATGTCCTCGGGGATGGTGGCCGAGAACAGCAGCGTCTGCCTCTCCGCGGGCATGAAGCGCATGATGGCGTCGAGCTCCTGCGCGAAGCCCATCGACAACATCTCGTCGGCCTCGTCCAGGATCAGGACGTCCACGTCGTCGAGCGTCAGCGTCTTGCGGCGCAGGTGATCCAGGACGCGCCCCGGCGTGCCGGCGACGATATGCGCGAAGCGCATCTCGGCCACCTGCTTGTCGAGCGAGGCGCCGCCGTAGATGGCCACGGTGTTGATGCCCTTGAACTGGCCGAGTCGCGCGAGCTCCTCGGACACCTGCTTGGCGAGCTCGCGGGTCGGGCACAGCACCAGGCTGCGCACGCCACGCTGGGGCCGGTCGCCCAGGCGCTCCATCAGCGGGATGCCGAAGGCTGCCGTCTTTCCCGTGCCGGTCTGCGACTGCACCATCAAATCGCGCCCGGTGGTCACCAACGGGATGGCGGTCAGCTGGACCTGGGTGGGCTCGACGTATCCCATCTCGTCGAGGGCGGCGAGCGTGGTGTCGGACAAGGTGAGGTCGGAGAACTGAATGTCAGTCATCAAGTGGTCTCGGTTCGGTGGGGGACGTCGCAGCGGAGTCAGCGGCCGCCGCCGAGGTGTTCGGCCAGCAGCTCGAGGACGCTGAGCACCCGGGGGACGATGCTTGGCCCCACCGAGTTGGTCTCTTCGTAGTGGTCGCCCTCCGCCTCGCGGAGGTACGGGGTGACGGGGTGTACCACGAAATCGTAGGCGGGGACCATGTACCCGAGCTCGTCGAGCCCCAATCCAACGACCCAGCGGTAGCGACCCGGCATCAAGTCGTCGAGGTACGGTGCCCTTGGCGCCGCGCCGAGGTCCGGCGCGTGCGGATCGTCGGCGTCGATCAGC
Source organism: uncultured Myxococcales bacterium (assembly GCA_937896275.1). Lineage (GTDB taxonomy): Bacteria > Myxococcota_A > Bradymonadia > UBA7976 > UBA1532 > JACKDN01. The sequence continues at coordinate 2,916 of CALBMW010000318.1, read as the reverse complement.
GCCCGCCCGAAGGCGTGGCTGCCATCGTAGCCGCCGATGGCAAGCTCCGGAAACAGCTCACCGGGCACCGTGTACAGGCACAGGGGCCCGATCCGGAGGATCGCGGTCTCGCTCAGCACATGGGGCAGGTTGCGGTCGTTGATCACCGCGTGGTCGTTCCAGTCGTAGAGCTGACGGTCGAACAGGCCGACCGTGAAGCCCAGGTGGTACAAGCGATTGTGCACCGGGATCTTATAGGCGGACGCGGCGAAGGCAAGGTCGGGGGCGATCACGTCCTCGGCGTCGCCGCTCTCGAGGGCGTCCATCGCCAGCGCCGCGAGCCGCCACCCCAGGATGTCGGATCGCAGGTAGGTGGGGTTGGGCAGCACGCCGCCCTGCAGATCGAGCACCGGGACGCCCAGGGGCGTCATCAGGCCGCCCACGGTGCCCTGCACGAAGATCGCCACGCCGCCGAGTCCGGGGCGCGCCACCGTGCCGACCGAGGCGGGCACGCCCTCCTCGAGGGCCTGCCGCAGGGCGCCGGGGAAGTCGGCCGAGATCAGGTTGTTGGTGTCGCCCAGCGCCTCGGGGTGGTTGCCCCAGTTGACCACCGTGGCAATGGTGCCGCCCAACGCGTCCGTGAACCGCACCACGCCGAGCGTGTCGTTGATCACCGTGGGCTGGCGCGAGTCGCGGATGAAGCCATCGGCGCCGGTCGACGCGCTGCCGACGCGCATCTCGGCCGGCTGCAGCGCCTCGATGGCAAGGACGATGCTGAGCGCGGCCTGGGACCTCAGGCGCGCCATGTAGCGCGGGCTCACGGCGCTCTGGAGCGGGATGGGGACGTCGGGGTTCACCTCGCCGGCCCACAGGCCCATCGTGTCCGGCACCTCGTGCGAGTGTGTGGCGGACACCACGATGAGGTCGACGTCGAGCTCGGGGTGGCGCTCGGCCAGCAGCGCGCGGGCCTGCTCGCGGATGCGCACCGCGTCGTCGTAGAACACGCCGATCGCGTCGATCACCGTCAGCGTCATGAGCGTGTCGCCCTGCTCGAGCGCGACGGTGCGCGCCCACGTGTCGTCGCGCACGCCGATCGCCGGGCGGTTGAGCTGGAAACCGGCCAGCCACAGCCCCTGGAAGTGCTTGTCGCCCTCACCCTCGTCCGCCCCGGGGTAGGTCTCGGAGGCGTCGGCGTCGGGGCCCTCGTAGTCGGGGTCCTCCGGGCACAGCCCGTCGGTCCCGCAGTTGCCGTCCTCGTGGGGGCAGACGTCGTCCAGCCCGCAGTCACGGAAGTAGTCGTAATACGGACGTTCGTCGGCGTCGCGGTCCCCCTCGGTGCCGTCGGCGTCGGGCGCCGCGTAGCCTGGGTCGCCGGCGCACAGCCGGTCGGTGCCGCAGTTGCGAAGGAAGTCCCGGTCGAGCGCGCCGCACCGGGGCTCGGGCTCCGTCTGCAGCTCGTTGCAGTCGCCGTGGGACTCCAGGTAGGCGCGCAGCGGGCGCTCGAACCCCAGGTTCGAGATGCGCTCGGCGGCCGCGCCCACGCGCAGACCGCCGGTCGCCGTCGCGCAGCCCTCGTCACCGGGGCAGCTGCGCTGAACCTCGGGCTCGAAGGCGGGCGGCCGAAAGGCGTCGGGGGGGGGCGCGCTGGCGTCTCGCGGCGCGGGAGTCGCGTCGGGCGCGGCCACGTCGACGAGATCGGCGTCGACGACGCGAGCGTCGGCCGTCGGCGCGGCCGAGTCGGCCACCCCGCCATCCGCGCGCGGCGGGCGTAGCTTGGGATCCGAGGCCTCGTCGGGGGTCAGGCACCCCGCGAGCGCCATGACCAGGACGCACCCCGCCATCGCGCGCATCAGTAGGGGGGCTCCACGATCACCGGCTGTCGGCCGGTCGGGTTGATCATCACGATCGTGTTGGGCAGCTGGTAGAAACGCTGGTAGCCGACGACGTCCAGGCTGTCCCCGCGCCAGGCCACCGAGACCATCGCGTTCGTACCCTCGGGCACGTTGAGGCTGGCGTAGGTGCCGCGCGCGTTCGTTTGCACGCGCCCCGGCTGCGGCAGCGTGTCGGCGGGATCACCGTTGAAGTAGACGGGTGTGCCCGGGCGCGCGAAGCCGGCGCCGGCGTTGACCACCGATTGCCCGTCGCAGTCATACTGCCGCCCGGCCACCGCGCCGTTGCCGATGTCGAGGCGCGCGACGCCGGCCGTTGGCGGGAAGCTGATCCAGGTCGCCTGGCTGATGACCGTGAGGTCTCTGTAGAAGAAGGGGTTCGCGCCGCCCTGCAGACTGCAGGACCAGTCGACGCCGTCGGTGACCTCGGCGACCTCGGCGGGGCAGGTGCCCGCGGTGGTGCGCGCGTGGCCGTTGTCGCACGGGTTGACGAACAGCCCGAAGTGATAGGTCGGGACCCAGAGGTTGTAGTCCCCCGAGATGCGCACCACGAGCGCACGCCCGGTGGGGAGCCCGGGCACCGACCAGCAGGCGGTCTCGGCGTCCGAGTCGGGACAGTCGATGGTGGTCGCCTCGGCGACGGGCACGAGGGTCGCTTCGATGCACTCCTCGACCTGTCGCCGGGCCCGCAGCACGTCGAGCTGCCCCTGCGCCCTCTGCGCGCAGTCGCGAGGATCAAAGGTCTCGAAGTCATAGAAGCGGATGTTCAGGTCGACCGGCTTGGTGCCGTCGCCGAAGAACTCCATCAGGCCGTGGGCGGGCACCTCGGCGGGCCCGTCGCCCAGACGGGTCGGCGTGTCCCAGCAGTCCAGCGACGGGCTCGACCCGGGGAGCGGCTCGTCGTTGCAGCTGTAGAGCCCCGGATCGTGCGGCGGCGTCGCGACGCACACGCCGATGCGGCAGGCCGCGCCGCCGGAACAGTCGCCGTCGGCCGCGCAGCCGCCCGGGTAGGGGATGATCGGATCGGGGGCCGGGCCGCCGCCCATGC
>CALBMW010000317.1 GCA_937896275.1 uncultured Myxococcales bacterium | reverse complement strand
GGACCTCACGTTCATGGAGAGCGTGTGGTGGGTCTTCCGTCAACTGTGGGACGCGGGCCTCGTCTACGAGGACTTCCGCGTCATGCCCTACAGCTGGCGGCTGTCGACCTCGCTGTCGAACTTCGAGGCCAACCTCGACTACCGCGACGTGCAGGATCCGGCCATCACGGTGAGCATGCCGCTCGTCGACGGCGGCGACGTGCTGCTGGCGTGGACGACGACGCCCTGGACGCTGCCGAGCAACCTGGCGGTCGCGGTGGGACCCGACATCGAGTACGTGCGGGCGCGGCGGCCGGGCGACGAGGCCACCTATGTCATCGCGGCGACGCGGCGCGAGGCCATCCTGGGCAACGAGTCGTGGGTGGTGAGCACCCTGGTGGGGCGCGATCTCATCGGCCAGCGCTACGTCCCGCTCTTCGACTACTACGCGAACCACCCCAACGCCTTTCGGGTGATCGAGGCGCCCCACGTCACCACCGAGGACGGCTCGGGCCTGGTGCACATCGCGCCCGACTTCGGCGAGGAGGACTTCAACGCCTGCCGCGCGGTCGGCATCGACGTGGTGCTGTCGGTGGACGACGAGGGGCGCTTCGTCGAGGCGGTCAGGGACTTCGCGGGGCGCAACGTCAAGGAGGCCGATCCGGACGTCGTCAAGCACCTCAAGGCGAGCGGACGGTTGATCCGGCACGACACGATCCAGCACAGCTACCCCTTCTGCTGGCGCAGCGGGACGCCGCTCATCTACAAGGCCGTGCCCGCGCGCTTCGTGAAGGTCGAGGCGCTGCGCGAGCGGATGATGGCCAACAACGCGCAGATCCACTGGGTGCCCGAGGCGGTCGGCCAGAAGCGCTTCGGCAACTGGCTGGCCGACGCGCGCGACTGGAACGTGTCGCGCAAGCGCTTCTGGGGGACGCCCCTGCCGGTGTGGCGGTGCGAGGCGTGCGAGGACGAGCTGTGCTTCGGCAGCATCGCCGAGCTCGAGGCGGCCACCGGCGCGACGATCGATGACCTGCACCCGCACCGCATCGACCACCTGACGATGGCCTGCGACGCCTGCGGCGAGGGCACGCGGCGGCGTATCACGGACGTGTTCGACTGCTGGTTCGAGTCGGGCTCGATGCCCTACGCGCAGGATCACTATCCCTTCGAGAACAAGGAGGCCTTCGAGGCCAACTTCCCCGCGCAGTTCATCGCCGAGGGGCTCGATCAGACGCGGGGCTGGTTCTACACGCTGCTGGTGTTGTCCACGGCGCTCTTCGACCGGCCGCCGTTCAAGAACGTGATCGTCAACGGCATGGTGCTGGCCGAAGACGGCTCGAAGATGAGCAAGAGCAAGCGCAACTACCCGCCCCCCGACGATGTGCTCGACGAGCACGGCGCGGACGCGCTCAGGGCCTACCTGATGAACTCGCCCATCGTGCGCGCCGAGCCCCTCCGCTTCAGCGAGACGGGGGTGCGCGAGGTGGTGCGGACGGTGCTGCTGCCGCTGCGCAACGCGTGGTCTTTCTTCAATCAATACGCGAACATCGACGGCTGGCACCCGATCACGGGGATGGACGGCACCGAGACGCCCGCGCTGGCCGAGCGGCCCGAACTCGACCGGTGGCTGCTCTCGGTGCTGCAGTCGATGGTGGCCGAGGTGAACGTGCAGATGGAGGGCTACTTCCTCTATCGCGTGGTGCCGCCGGTGCTGGGCTTCATCGATCACCTGACCAACTGGTACATCCGTCGCAGCCGGCGGCGCTTCTGGCGGGCGGCCGACGGCGAGGCCGAGCGGCGTGACAAGGCGGCGGCCTATGCCTCGCTCTACGAGGCGCTGGTCAGCTTCGGCAAGGTGCTGGCGCCGATGATGCCGTTCATCAGCGAGGCGCTCTACCAGAACCTCGTGGTGGCGCCGGGCTGCGCGCCCGAGGGGCACTCGGTGCACCTGTGCGACTTCCCCGAGGTGCAGGCCGACCGCATCGACCGCGAGCTCGAGGCCGCGGTGGCGGTGACGCGGCAGGCAGTGAGCATGGGCCGGGCGCTGCGCGAGAGGCACAAGCTCAAGACGCGGCAGCCCCTGCGCGAGGTGACGATCGTGCACCACGACCGGGGCGTGCTGGCGGCGCTCCTCGCGCACGCCGAGCTGATCGCGGACGAGCTGAACGTGCAGGCGGTGTCGGCGCAGCCCGACGATCACGCGCTGGCCACGCTGAGCTTCAAGGCCAACTTCAAGACGCTGGGGCGGCGCCTGGGCAAGCGCATGAAGGAGGGCGCGGCGGGCATCGAGGCGCTGACGCCCGCTCAGTGGGACCTGCTGCAGGACGGCGGCTCGGTGACGGTAGCCGACGAGGCGATCACCGCCGAGGACGTGCTGGTGACGCGCACGCCCAAGGGGGACGTGGTGATCGAGGTGGACGGCGCGCTGACGGTGGCGCTCGACACCGAGCTGGACGCCGCGCTGATCGCCTGTGGGCTGGCGCGCGAGGTGGTGAGCCGCCTGCAGCGGCAGCGCCGGGACTCGGGGCTCGAGGTCACCGACCGTGTGACGGTGACGCTGACCACGGACTCGCCGGAGTTGCACGCCGCCCTGCAGGCGCAGATCGCTTATCTGGCCGGTGAGGTGCTGGCCACGTCGCTGACCGTCGTCGCGGGCGCGCCGGGGCCCGACGCGGCCGACGTCGAGGGGCACGCGCTGGCGATCGAGCTGAGGCGCGCGTAGGGGCGTCGACGGGCTGACCCCGGCCGCGGCGCACGCGACGGTGACGGAACCCGCTGCTTTGCCGGATAAGCCCGCCCCCCCGCCGGCCTCGATCGCTTATCGGGCGGGAGAGGCGCTCCCCACCTGGGCCCCCCCCGGATCGCGCCGCGAGAAGCGCGGCCGGTCGGTCGGGCCTGGCGCCGAAGCGCGCACGCTCTCCCTGCGCGGAAAAAGTCCGCGACGCCTGCCCGCCCCCCGCGCATCTTCGGGTCGCACGCTCCTTCGAGGTGCCGACCGCCGAGGGGGCGCCCACGATGGACGAGCGCTCTGTCCGACGAGGATCGTGGCGCGCGGCGCTGGTCGTGCCGCTGGCATTCGTGTGGCCGGGCCCGGCGCGGGCGCTCGATCTGGACGAGGCCGTGCGCGCGGGCCTCGAGAATCAACCCGCCCTCGCCGGAGCCGACGCTGCGATCGAGGCCGCGCGCGCCGATCGGGACGCCGCGGCGCTGGACTACCGCCCCAAGCTTCGCGCCCAAGCCCACGTGCGACTCTGGAACGATGGGCAGGCGCTGACGTTGATCGACCGCCCCGTGACACCGGACCTGCCGCCTCCGCGGACGCCGCCCGACGAGGCGCTGGCGGGCGTGATCGGATCGCTCGACCAGCCCACCGTCGTGCGCGATCAAGTCACCGCCGAGCTGACGGTTGAGCTCGTCCAGCCCGTCGCGGGCCTGTGGCGCGTCGCCGAGCAAGTGGCCGCGGCGGATCAGGCCATCGAGGCGGCGCGGCTGGCCGGTGAGGCGGTCCGTCGAGCGGTGGTGCTCGCGGTGACCGAGGCCTACCTGCGGGTGCTGCAGGCGGACGCGATGCGACGCACGACCGACGCCGCGGTCGAGGCGCTGGTGGTCCGGGAGCGGGCGGCGCTGGCCCGCACCGAGGGGAGCGCGACGGGCCCGGCCGACGTGCTCCGCGTTCAGGTCGCCCTCGAGGCTGCGAGGCAGGACGCCGTCACCGCCGCCGGCGCGGTGCGCACGTCGCGCGCCGAGCTGGCGCGGGCGATGGGCCGACCCTTGGGCCCGTACGAGCCGCTGGCC
>CALBMW010000316.1 GCA_937896275.1 uncultured Myxococcales bacterium | reverse complement strand
GGCCGGAAGGCCGGCGCCGCGGCGCGACGAACGACCCCGGGCGGCGTGTCGACGAAGGCGCGCTCACCCCCCTCGGCGGGCTCGCGCGAGGGTTCGACTTCGCCGAGCACCCAGGCGCCCGAAGCCGGTGGTGTGCTCATCTCGCCCGCGACCGGCGTCGGCGTCACCGGCCCGGCCTCGGGGGGCGGGGCGGTCGGCAGGGGCATCGGCGTCATCCGATCGCTCCCCGACGCGGCCTCGAGCGCTGCGATGAGCTGCCCGGCGTCGTCGAAGCGATCCTCGGGCAGCTTTGCCAGGCACCGCATGATGATCGCCTCGATGGCGGGCGGCAGATCGACGGCCGGGACGACCTCGGAGGGCGGCACCGGCGGATCGCTGGCCTGCCGGTGCATCACGTTCATCTTGTTGGCGCCGGTGAACGGGGGCGCTCCGGTGAGCAACTCGTAGAAGACGCAGCCGAGCGCGTAGAGATCGCTGCGCCCATCGACCGCCTCTCCGCGGGCCTGCTCCGGCGCCATGTACTCCGGCGTGCCGAAGACCATCCCCACCTGAGTGAGCCTCGGGCCGTCGTCGTCGAGCCGCTTGGCGATGCCGAAGTCGAGCAGGCGCGCGTGGTACCGACCGGGCCGGGTCTCGGTGAGGATGACGTTCTCGGGCTTGAGATCGCGGTGAACGATCCCCGCGGCGTGGGCCGCGCCCAGCCCCTGCGTGATCTGCATCAGCAGGTCCGTCGCCAGCGCCACGGCGAGGCGCTTCTGCTGCCGCAGCACATGCGCCAGCGAGGTGCCGGGGCAATACTCCAGCACCATGTAGAAGGTGCCGTCGGGGGTGCGCCCGTAGTCGTGCAGGTTGACGAGGTTGGGGTGCGTCACCTGCCCGTAGGTGAGGGCCTCGTTCTCGAACCGGAGGGTCAGCTGCGCGTCGCCCGCGTAGCGCTCGTGCAGCACCTTGATCGCGACCTTCTGGCCCAGGCGGGTGTGGACGCCCAGATACACCGTGCCCATGCCGCCCACACCGATGCGATGCTCGATGCGGTAGCGGCCGGCGACCGTGACACCAATCAGCGGATCGACCGGGATCCCGTCCTCGGAGCGCGATAGCCCGCAGCGGCCGCAGAAGCGGTCGCCGTCGGGGAGCATATGGTCGCAACGCGGACACCGCATGGCATACACCGTACCACCCCATCACACATCATCAACCGAAAACGTTCGCGGCCTTCCCAGAGCAAGGTGCGCGCCACGCGAGGCTGCGGGTGAGGGGGCTACTCCGTCGTTCGCGGGGTGAGCAGCGCGGTCAGGCGGGCCGTGTCGGTGAAGTCGTCCACGACCACCATGCCGGCCAGGCGCGCCGCGGACACGTCGCTCTTGGGCGTGCGCCGGATGATGATCCCGACCACGCGATCGGGAAACTGCCCGCGCAAGTGCGCGTAGATCTCGGGATCGCGCTCGCCGGCGTCGCCCACGAGCAGGAAGCGCAGGTTGGGGTGCGCCGCGAGGATCGCCTGCAAGCAATCGCGCTTGTAGCGCTCCTGGTCGAGGGTCGGATCCTCACCGAAGTTCTTCAGCCGGACCGGCCCGTCCGGGAAGGCGTTCAGGCGGAGGAAGTCGAGCACCCGGGGCATGAAGTTCTGGGGGCTGCCGCTGACGTAGAAGGTCGCGACCGCGCCCGCCTCCCGCCACGCGCTGTAGGTCGCCGCCGCCCCCGCCACGGGCGTCAGCTGCGCGGCGTTGCGGGACAAGGCGGTCTTGATCATCTTGCGGGTCGACGTGATGTTGCTGTGCACGACCGTATCGTCGAAGTCACTGATCACCGCGACGCCGGGGTTGGGCGGGATCACGTAGACGAAGCCCTGGGCGTCGGGCGTGGGGTGACCCTTGTCGTCGATGGCGTGTACGCCGACGACGTGTCGCCCCGGGCTCAGCGCGGGCGAGGCCTCGGCGTCGAGCTGCCAGACGCCGTCGTCGTCCGTCCGGGCCTCGAAGCGCTGCCCATCGACGCGCAACTCGACCCGCGCGTGTTCGATCTCGTCGGCGTCGAGCTGGCGCAAGTTGTGGAACACGTTGCGCGCCTTGCTCCGGTGACGGCTCGGCGCGCGGAAGCCCTCGTCCTCGACGAAGCGGCCCCGAAGGGACAGCCGCTCCGGCGTCGACGCGGTAGGAAACGGCATCAGCAGCCCGGGATCGCGGGCCTCGGCCGGCGCCGCCCAAGACAGCACCGCCCAAGACAGCGCCACGAGCGTGAGGGCCGCGCGGACCAGCACTCAGTACTCCCCGAAGAGAACGGTCAGTCGCACGCCCAGGGCGACGGCGATCTTGTAGAGCGAGCTCACCGACGCGCTCGACTCGGCGCGCTCGATCTGGCTGAGCAGGCTCACCGACAAGCCGGTGCGGCGGGCGAGCTGCTTGAGCGTCAGGTCGCTCTCCTTGCGGATACGGCGGATGTTGTGACCGATGGTCTTGTGGAGCTCCTCCTCGGGGTTCCGCAAGAGGCCCTTGCGCCGCAGGATTTCGACGATCTTCTCGCGGAACTCCTCGATCTCGAAGGGTTTCTTGATGTAGTCGCTGACGTTGAGCTTGAGGGCCTCAACGGCGGTCTCAACGGATGGGTAGCCCGTGAACACGACGATCGACACGTCGCTGTCGACCTTGCGGATGCGGTTGATGAGCTCGATACCGTCCATCTTGGGCATCATCAGGTCGATGATGAGGACGTGGAACTCTTCCTCGCGGATCCGATCGACCACGGCGGTGGGGTCGGACAGCGTCGCGACCTCATAGCCCGTCGCCTCGAGCATCGTCTTCATGTACTCGCAGATGTCCCGATCGTCGTCGACGATCAGGATCTTGATGTCGGCAGCCATCGTCACCCTTCGCGGCTCGTCACGGGGTTCCCGTAGCACGGGCACCCAAGCATGGCAACCGCCAGCGACGCCCTGGCAATCCCGTCCACGCGCACTCACTGCTGTGGGGCGGTCGATCCGACCGCGGGATTCGGGTCGCTCCCGGTCGGGGGCGACGGACGCCAGCGTGGGGGCCGCTTGGGCTGGGGCGAACGCGCCGTGGCCGTCGCGAGGCGGGCGAGGGGCCGGTGGGCGTGGCCCGAGGTCAGTCCTTGTCGGGGTAGGGCGTCATGTCGCGCATCAGGGCGCGCTGAGCCAGAACGGCCTGCATGCGCTCACGCAGCTCCGGCAGGCGGAAGGGCTTGGGCACGAAGTCGTCGGCGCCCAACTCCACGGCCTGCGCGCGCGCGCTGACGTCCTGCACCGCGCTGACCAGGATCACGGGCACGTCGGCCCCCCGTGGATCGGCGCGCACCCGCTCGAGTACGCCGAAGCCGTTGAGGCGCGGCAGCATGAGGTCGAGCAGGATGAGATCAGGCGGCGACCGGAGCGCCTCGTCGACGGCGTCGAGGCCGTCCATGACCACCCGCACGTCCATCCCGGCCGATCGGCAGGCCTCGGTCAGCAGGCGTACGTTGAACCGATCATCCTCGACGATCAGCACCACGGGGCGCGGCTCGGTGGGCGTCTTCACTGCTCCATCGCCAGATTGTCGAAGTGGCTCCACTCCTTGAAGAACTTGAGCTTCACCGTCCCGACGGGGCCGTTCCTCTGCTTGCCGATGATGATCTCGGTGATGCCTTGGTCCTCGGTCTCGGGATTGTAGTACTCGTCCCGGTACACGAACATGATCACGTCAGCGTCCTGCTCGATCGCCCCCGACTCACGCAGATCGCTCATCAGCGGGCGCTTGTTGGGTCGGCTCTCGACGCCGCGGTTGAGCTGCGACAGCGCCAGGACCGGGACATCGAGCTCCTTGGCGAGGTTCTTCAGGTTGCGGCTGATGTCGCTGATCGCCTGCTCGCGGCTCTTGGTGCCGGGCCGCCCCTCCATCAGCTGGAGGTAGTCGATCACCACCAGCCCCAGCGGCGGAATGTTGCGGTCGGAGGCCAGACGTCGGCACTTGCTGCGCAGCTCCATCACCGTCAGGCCCGCGGACTCGTCGATCTGGATCGGCCAGCCGTTCATGCGCTTGACGGCCTGCAGCAGGCGATCGACGTCGCCGTCGCTCATGTGGCCGGAGCGCATGCGCTCCGAGTCCACGCGCGCTTCGCCCGCGAGCATGCGCGCGGCCAACTGCGTGGTCGGCATCTCGAGGGTGAACACGGCCACGGTCTTGCCGCCGAGGCGGGCGCCGTTGGTCGCGAGGTTCAGCGCGAAGGCCGTCTTGCCCATCGCGGGCCGCGCGGCCAGGATCAGCAGGTCGCCCCCCTGGAGCCCGGCCGTCTTGGCGTCCAGATCGATGAAGCCGGTGGCCAGGCCGGTCACCGACGACTTCGACTCGAAGGCCTTCTTCACCTTCTCCAACACCGCCGTCAGCGCGGTCGGCATGTCGGTGAACGATCCCTTCCGGTTCTCGGCGCCGATCTCGTAGACGGCCGCCTGGGCCTCGTCGAGCAGGCGCGAGGTGTCGTCGTAGTCGCCCGACTGCGCCTTCTCGATGATGCCGGTGCAGGCGCCCACCAGCCGCCGCACCTCGGCGTTGTCGTGCACCAGCCGGGCGTGGTGCTCGATGTTGACCGCTGTGGCCCGCGCGTCGGCGAGGCTGAGCACGAAGTCGACGCCGCCGACGGTGTCGAGCGCGCCACCCTGCTCGAGCGCGGTGGCCAGCGTCACCGGATCGATGGGCTGGCTGGCCTCGGCGAGCTCGAGCATGCACTTGAAGACGATGCGGTGGCGGGGGCTGAAGAAGTCGTCGGCGCCCAGGAACTCGCCTACGCGGTCGAGGGCGCCGTTGTCGACGAAGACGCCGCCCAGGACCGACAGCTCGGCCTCACGGGCCTCGAGGTGTCGGGCCTGGGACATCGGGCCGCCTCCGCGCAAGGGGGGGTGGAATCAGTCAGGCCCCGGTGGCCTCGTCCTCGATACCGGTCTCGGCCTTGGCCGCCTTGACGTGGACGTTGATGGTGGCGACCACGTCGCGGTGCAGCTTGACGCCCACCTTGTACTCGCCGAGCTCCTTGATGTGACCCTCGAGCATGATCGTGCGCCGGTTGACGACGATGCCGCGGCCCTTGAGCAGCGCCTCGATCTCCATCGAGGTGACCGAACCGAAGAGCTTGCCGTTCTCGCCGGCAGCCTTCTCGATCACGAGCGTCACGCCGTCGATCTTCTTGGCCTCGCCCTGCGCGCTGGCCTTCAGCCGGCGGAGCTTGGCGTCGATGACACCCTTCTCGTGCTCGACGCGCTTGAGCTGCCGGTCGTTCGCCTGCACGGCGAACCCACGCGGCAGCAGGAAGTTGCGCGCGTAGCCCGCCTTCACGGTGACGACGTCCCCCACCTCGCCGAGGTGCTGCACGTCTTCGCGGAGGATCAGCTGCATGAAGTCCTCCTCAGTTCGCCTTGACGGTCGTGAACGGCATCAGCGCGACCATGCGCGCGCGCTTGATCGCCGTGGTGATCCGGCGCTGATTCTTGGCGCACAGCCCGCTCACGCGGCGCGGCACGATCTTGCCGCGCTCGGTGATGAAGTACTTCAGGACCGACGGATCCTTGTAGTCGATGACCAGGGTCTTGTCGGCCAGGAAACGGTCGACCTTGCGGCGACCGCGGCGGCGCCCATCGAAGCGGTAGTTACGCATCGGTCACCTCGTCGGCGTCGTCGTCGTCGTCGTCATCGAAGGGGCGGACCGGCGCCGTGCGGACCCGCGGAGTCGGCTCCTCGATGGTGAAGTCGCCGTCCGGGTCCAGGCCCTCTTCGAGCTTGATGTGCAGGAAGCGGACACAGTTGTCCATCACCCGCAGCACGCGCTCGACCTCGATCGTGGTGCCGGGCTTCGTGACGTAGATGATGTAGGTGTAGAAGGCCTTGTTGTGCTTCTGAATCTCGTAGGCCAGCTTGCGCTTGCCCCAGTCCTCATTCTTGAGGACCTTCGATTCGAAGGACTCGAAGACCTGCTGAACGCGGGACGCGATGCGGTCGCGCTCCTCGTCGGTGGCCTCCGGCTGTACGAGATAGATCAGCTCGTACTTGCGGAGCTTCTGCTTCGCCATGTGGTGCTCCCCACGGGTTGGTCAGCCCCGGACCGCGGTCAGGGGCAGGGAGTGTCGTGAACGCCCCGCAACATTGCGGGGGTCAGCTTGATAGTGAAACGAATGGCCGAGATCAAGCGGCCTTCGCTCAGGCGGGCTCGTTGGCGCTCGGCGCGGCCGGCGCGACGGCCTCCGGCGTGGGCGCGACGCGGCCCGGCTGATCGGCCTCGACGGCCGCGGGTGCGGGCTCGATCGGCCCGGCGGGCGCGCTGAGCTCGGCCTTGGGCGCGTCGGCCTTGCTGTCCCCGCCGTGGAAGGTGACCAGCACCGGCGCGATGACCACGGCCACCACGCTCATCAGCTTGATGAGGATGTTCAGCGAGGGGCCCGCCGTGTCCTTGAAGGGGTCGCCCACGGTGTCGCCGATGACGGCGGCCTTGTGCGCGTCGCTCCCCTTGCCGCCGTTCTTGCCGCCCTCGATGTACTTCTTGGCGTTGTCCCAGGCGCCGCCGGCGTTCGACATGAACAGCGCCATCATCACGCCCGAGACCGTGGTGCCCACCAGCAGGCCGCCGAGCGTGCTCGTCGAGTAGAAGCCGGCGAGCACCGGCACGGTGACCGCCAGCAAGCCGGGCAGGACCATCTCCTTGAGGGCCGCCTGCGTGCTGATGTCGACGCAGCGCGCGTACTCGGGCTTGGCGTTGGGATCGCCCTCGCGCAACCCGGGGATCTCGCGGAACTGGCGGCGGACCTCCTCGATCATGCGGAAAGCAGCGCGGCCGACGGCCTTCATCGCCATCGAGCTGAACAGGAAGGGCAGCATGCCACCGATGAAGACGCCGACCATGACCGTGGGATCCATGATGTCGATCTGCGTCAGACCGGCCTTGGTGGCGTAGGCGCTGAACAAGGCCAACGCGGTGAGCGCGGCCGAGCCGATGGCGAAGCCCTTGCCGATGGCGGCGGTGGTGTTGCCGACCGCGTCCAGCTTGTCGGTGCGCTGGCGGACCTCGGCGGGCAGGTGCGCCATCTCTGCGATGCCGCCGGCGTTGTCCGCGATCGGGCCGTAGGCGTCGACGGCAAGCTGGATGCCGGTCGTGCTGAGCATGCCCAGGGCGGCCATCGCGATGCCATAGAGCCCCGAGGTGTAGTAGGCCACCAAGATGGCCGCGCAGATGAGCAGGGTCGGGATGGCGGTCGAGGCCATGCCCACCCCCAGGCCCGCGATGATGTTGGTCGCCGGGCCGGTCGTGCTCTCGTCGGCGATGCCCTTGACCGGGGGCTTGTGGTCCGACGTGTAGTACTCGGTGACGACGCCGATCAGGATGCCCGCCGTCAGGCCGCCGACGGTCGCGAGGAAGACGCCCATGGCGGTGTAGGTCTTGTCGCCGATGGTGATGCCGCCGCTGCCGAGCATCTGGGTGATGAGCACGTAGCTGACGGCCAGCATCACGCCGCCCGCAGCGAAGGTGCCGGTGTCGAGCGCGCGCTGGGGGTTGCCGCCCTCCTTGACCCGCACCAGGAAGGTGCAGGCGATGCTGACGACGATGCCCGCGCCGGCGATGAACAGAGGCAGGATGACCGGGTTGATCTCGCTGCCCTTGGCCATGCTGCCCATCCAGGCCACGCCCAGGATCATCGAGCCGATGATGGCGCCGACGTAGGACTCGAAGAGGTCCGCGCCCATGCCGGCCACGTCGCCCACGTTGTCGCCGACGTTGTCCGCGATG
>CALBMW010000315.1 GCA_937896275.1 uncultured Myxococcales bacterium | reverse complement strand
GACGCTACGTGACGGCATCCAGGGCCCCTCGATCAAGGATCCGTCCATCGAGGCCAAGCTGCGCATCGTCGAGCTCGAGGAGTCGCTGGGCATCCACTGCATCGACCTGGGCTTGCCGGGCGCGGGGCCGCGGGCGGTCGAGGACGTGACGCGGCTCGCGCAGCACATCGTCGATCGCCAGATGAAGATCCAGCCCAGCTGCGCCGCGCGGACGCACGTGAACGACATCCGGCCCATCGTCGAGATCAGCCAGAAGGTGGGCGTGCCCATCGAGGTGATGGCCTTCCTCGGCACCAGCCCTATTCGGCAGCTGGTCGAGAACTGGGACCTCGACCGACTGATGACGCTGAGCGGCGAAGCCATCGCGTTCGCCGTGCGCGAGGGCCTGCCGGTCACCTTCGTGACCGAAGACACCGTCCGCAGCCGCCCCGACACCTTGCAGCCGCTCTTCCTCAACGCCATCGAGAAGGGCGCCACGCGGTTGTGCCTGTGCGACACGGTGGGGCACGCGACGCCCGACGGCGTGCGCAACCTGATCGACTGGACGCGCTGCCTCATCGCCGGCACCGGCGAGGACGTCGGCATCGACTGGCACGGCCACAACGACCGCGCCCTCGGAGTGGTCAACACCATCTTCGCGGCCGAGTTCGGCGCCGATCGCATCCACGGGACGGCCCTCGGCATCGGCGAGCGCGTGGGCAACGCGGCCCTGGATCTGGTGCTGCTCAACTTCAAGCTGATGGGCGAGATCACCAATGATCTCAGTAACCTGGTCGAGTGGTGTCGAACGGTCGCCGAGGCCACGGGGCGCACCATCCACCCCAGCTATCCGCTGATGGGTGAGGACGCCTTCCGCACGGCGACGGGCGTCCACGCGTCGGCGGTGATCAAGGCGAAGAAGCGCGGCGACGACCTGTTGGCCGACATGATCTACAGCGGCGTCCCGGCCGGCTGGTTCGGCAAGCAGCAGACGATCGAGGTGGGCCACATGAGCGGCCTGTCGAACGTGCAGTACTGGCTCGAGGAGCACGGCATCGAGGAGCGCCCCGGGCTGGCCGGGCACGTCCTCGAGGCCGCGAAGTCACAGACCGGCCTGCTGAGCGAGGCGACCATCCGCGAGCTGGTGGCGAGCTACGCCGGCGGCTGATGCTGGGCGCCGGGGGGGGTCAAGACCAGCCACTTGACATATAGGCGGCGGCGGAATCAAGCCCGGCTATATGTCAAGTAGCGAGTCTTGACCCCCCCTGCTGACTCAGCGGCGGTACACCAGCACCGCGGCGTGGGGTCCTCTCACCTCGACCTCGCAGGCGTTCTCGTCGAGGTAGACGGCCATCGCGCGCACGGTCAGCCCGCCGACCGCGCGCGCCTGGCCGTTGAACATCGCCGCCGGGTAGCGCTGGCCGGGGACGATGAGGGCGGCGTTGCGCGACTGGATGCAGTTGCCGATGAGGTTGGGCGCGCAGCCGACGTCCTCGACGCGCACCGGCACGCCAAGCACGCTGAACCCCTCCCCCGCCGGCTGACGGGCGAAGCCCAGGCGGGGCCCATCCGCCGCCGTGATCTCCAGGCGCTGACGCGCGAAGTCGTCGGCCTCCCACCGCAGGGTGACGGCGTCGCCCGGGGCGAGGGCGGGGTCGACGTCGAGCGGTGGCTGGAAGCTCCAGCCGACCAGCGACCCCGCGTCGAGCCGGGCCTCGACGCGCTCCGCGCTCGCGGCGGTGATGGTCGCGGCGGCGGCGTCCAGCCTGGCCGGTGTTCCCGCGAGGGGCTCCAGGCCGCCGAAGCTCGGCGGTGTCGCGCAGTCGGGGTGGCACACGGTCTCGTCACCCGCGGGCCGACACTCACCGCAGAAGGCGTCGGTCGTGACACAGCGATCCCCCGCGACGCACTCGGCGTCCTCGACGCAGCCGCAAGGCGCCACGCAGCGCCCGCCCTCACAGAAGCGCCCATCGCTCACGCAGTCGTCATGGCCGGTGCACTCCACCCCCGGGGGCGCGTCAACGAAACAGTGACCGGCGCTGCAGCGGCGGCCCATGCCGCACTCTCCGTCGTTCGCGCAACACACCCGGTCGCACCCATCGCAGGCGAGGGCACCGCACCGCTGCTCGACGCACTGCTCCCACGCGCCGAGACCGTCGCAGTCGACGTTACGGTCGAAGGCGCACTCGAGGCCCCCGCAGTCCCCCAGGTCGAGGGCACACTGGGCCGCGCAGAGGTCCGCCGGATCGCAGCGGGGCCAGCCCACACCGCGAGCAGCGGCAGGCACGGGCTGCGCGAAGCAGCCCTCGACGGTCCGGAGCGCGACCACGCAGGCCGAGGCCCGGCAGAAACCACCACAGGCAGGCGCGCAACCGACCTCCTGCGCGCCGCAAGGCACGTCGGAGAAGTCGCCGTCGGGCAGGCACGCCGGGTCGCAGGGCTGGGGCTCGACGCTGCCCTCGGGTGCACCACACCAACGCGCCTCGCCGCCGCACGCGTCGCAGTCCATCCCCGCGCACACGTCGACCCAGTAGCGAAGGCACTGTTGCCCCGCGGCACAGTCGCCGTCGCGGTCGCATGCCGGCCCGGGCGTCGGGATGCAGGCCGGGCCGCTGATGAAGCCCTCGGCCGGCGCGTCGCAGCCACCCACGAACCAGACACAGCCCCGCTGCAGCGCGCAGTCCGCCGCGTCGGGGTTGGCGCCACAGCCCTGGTCGCAGCTGTCGTCGCACTGCTCGACGTCGACGACGGCGCCGCCCCCGCACGTGATGATGCGCTCGCAGCAGCCGGCGCCGAAGGGGAGCCGACAGTCCTCGAAGGTCGCCACGTCGCAGGGGTCGCCACCCCGACCGAGCCAGGCGAGGCAGGCCGGACTCGGTCCGGGACCGGCGTCGGGCCCAACCGTGGCGGCGTCCACCCCCGTC
>CALBMW010000314.1 GCA_937896275.1 uncultured Myxococcales bacterium | reverse complement strand
CTGGGTGGTCGCCTTCTTCGCGATCCAGGTGGCGGGCGGCGTGGCCGTCCCCCTGACCTGCCCGGATGACGACGTCTACGAAGAGAACGACCAGATCGAGGAGGCACCGTTGGTGCCACCGCTGGGCCTCGACGCCATCGTCTGCGGCGGGGACGCCGACTACTTCGTCGTCGATCTGCCGGCCGGCTGCACGCTGCGCGCGCGCCTCGCCTTCACCGATGCCGAGGGCGACCTCGACCTGCGCCTGCTCGACCCGACCGGTGTGGCCGTGGCCAGCAGCAGCACGACCAGCGACGACGAGGCCATCGACTTCGAAGCGCTCGGCGCCGGCCCCCACTATCTCGAGGTCACCCTCTTCGGGCTGGGCGGCAACGCCTACCACCTGCAGACCGAGGTCGACTGCGCGGACCGGCTCACCTGCCCCGAGGACGACGCCCTCGAGCCCAACGACGGCTTCGCCGAGGCCACGCCGCTGGCCCCGCAGCCGGCCCGCGGCATCCTCTGCGCGGGCGACCGCGATCTCTTCGCCGTGGAGCTCGACCCGGGCTGTCGGCTCGAGGCCACGCTCTCCCATGCGGCCGCGGGGGGCGATCTGGATCTGGTCGTGCTCGACGCGGCCGGCGCCGAGATCGCCCGCGCCTCGACCCCCGGCGACGGCGAGGTCCTCGACATCCTGTCGCCGGCCGGCGGCGTCTGGTTCGTCGAGGTGGTCGGCGCGTCCAACCGCTACACGCTCTCGGGTCGGTCCGTCTGCCCCCCCCTGTTCGTGTGCCCCGACGACGATCCGCGTGAGGACGACGACACCCGCGAGACGGCGGCGCCCCTCGAGGCCTTCGCGCCGGTCGAGGCCGTAATCTGTGGCCCCGACGAGGATTGGATCGGCGTGGACGTGGAGCGCGGCTGCTCGCTCGAGCTGTCGGTGGCCTTTTCGGCGGCCGACGCCGATCTCACCGTCGAGCTCTACGACCCCGCCGACGTGCGCGTCGACCGCAGCATCGGCGTGGGCGACGTCGAGACCGTCGGGGTGGAGGCCGCCGTGGACGGCACCTTCACCGCGCGCGTGTTCGCGGCCGACGGCGGGACGGCGGTCTACCGCGCCCTGGCCACGGTGACCTGCCCCGAGCCCCTCGTCTGCCCCGACGACGACGACGGCGGCGCCGACGACGCGCTGGCCACCGCGGCGCCCCTGGCGCTGGGCGAGCCCCACCGCGCTGTGGTGTGCGCGGGCGACGTGGACGTGTACGCCGTGGACGCCCAACTGGGCTGTCGTTACGACGTCGACCTGCAGTTCCGGCACGCCGGGGGCGACCTCGCCCTCGAGCTGCTCGCGGCCGACGGCGCGGTCGTCGAGGTCGCCAACACGGCCAGCGACGACGAGTCCCTGAGTTGGTACCCTGCCGCCGACGGGCCTGCCTGGCTGCGGGTGGGCGCGGCCGACGGCGCCGTGGTCGAGGGCCGCGACTACCGCCTGACCGTGAGCGCGACCTGTCCGGAGCAGCGCTGCCCCGAGGACGACGTCAACGAGCCCGACGACGACCCCGCCGACGCGACGCTGCTGGCCAGCGGCGACACCATCACGGCCATCGCCTGTGGCGCGGACGCCGACTGGTACGCCTTCGAGGCCGCCGCCGACGCGACGCTCAGCGTCACGCTCGAGGCCACCTTCGGCCCCAGCGATCCCGCGGTCACCCTCCATGACGCGACGGGCGAGCTGCTCGCAGAGGGCGGCGTGGGCGAGCTGCGCCACGTGGTCGCCGACGCGGGCACCTATCTCGTGCGCGTCGCCGCCGTCGATGAGCTGACCTTCGCTCAGTACCGGCTGCGCGTCGCGGCCCTGGCCGGCGCCCTGACCTGCCCCGCCGACGACCTGTTCGAGCCCAATGATGACCGCGCGAGCGCCACGCCGATCGTCTCGGGCGAGGCCTTGGACGCCATCGTCTGCGCCGGCGATCGCGACAACTTCGCGGTGCAAGCGATGACGGGGTGCACCGTGCGCACCGAGCTCACCTTCGCCCACGCGCAAGGCGACATCGACGCGCGCCTGCGGGACGCGGACGGCACCATCCTCGCGACCGGCATCAGCACCAGCGACAACGAGTCCTTCGCCGCGGACGTGCCCACCGACGGCACCTACTACGTCGATGTCAACCTGATCGGCCAAGGCAACACCTACACCGTTCAGGTCTTCGTCGAGGACTGCCCCGGGACCTCGCACTGCCCCGCCGATGACGCGCTCGAGGACAACGACACGCCGGCCACGGCCACCCCGGTGGGCGCGATCGGCGCCATGGGCGTGTTGTGCCCGGACGACCCCGACTACTTCTCGGTGCAGGTGCCCGACGGCTGCACCTTGGCGGCGACCCTCACCTACACCAGCTTGCTCGGCGGGGACGTGGGCTTGCGGGTGCTGGATTCGCGAGGCGCCGAGGTGGCCGCCGTGGACGGCGCCGACGGGCGGGCGCACGCGGCGCTCGACGGGCTCGCGATGGGCAACTACCTGCTGCGGCCGGAGGGCCCCGAGGCCGACTACGTCCTCGCGGCGCGCGTGCGCTGCCCGGAGAACCTGATCTGCCCCGACGACGACGCGCGCGAGGACGACGACACGCCGGGCATGGCGAACGCGCTGGTCGACGGCGACGCGGTCGAAGGCATCGTCTGTGGCGACGACGCCGACTGGTTCGCCGTTCAGGTGAGCGCCGGCTGCACGCTGCGCGCGGACCTGCGGTTCCACCACGCGGACGGCGACCTCGATCTGCGGCTCTTCCGTGATCCCGACGGCGTCGCCGTGGCCCAGAGCACGTCCACCGATGACGACGAGGCCATCGAGCAGGTCATCGGCCGCCCGGGCACCTACTTCTTGCGCGTCTATGGCTTCGGCGCCGCCGCCGCGCCCTACACCCTGACGACCGGGCAGGTGTGCCCGCCGCCGGCCGCCTGCCCCGACGACGACGCTTACGAGGCCAACGACGACGCGGCCGGCGCGACCCGCCTGGCCGCCGGCGATGTGCTGGCCGACGCGGTGCTGTGCGACGCGGACGAGGACTGGTTCGTGGTCGCCGCGGAGGCCGGCTGCACGGTGACCGCCGACGTCTACTTCGACGTGCTCGCCGGCGATCTGCAGACGGCCATCACCGACGCCGCGGGCAGCGTGCTGGCGGGCGCCGACGGTGATGAGGCCGGCGACCACCTGCGCTACGAGGCCCCCGCGGACGGGGACTACTACGTGCGCGTCGACCAGGGCGAGTTGGTCTACGCGGTCGCGGTCGAGGTCACCTGCCCGCCGCCCTTCACCTGCCCCGAGGACGACGGCTTCGAGCCCAACGACACGCGCGGCACCGCCGCGGCGCTCGCGGACGGCGACCTCGCCGAGGGGATCGTCTGCAGCGGGGACGCCGACTGGTTCCTGCCGCCGGTCGAGCCCGGCTGTCGCCTGGTCGCGGATCTGACCTTCGTTCACCTCGACGGAGATCTGGACTTGGAGCTCTACGGCGCGGACGGGGCGGTGGTCGAGCGCGCCGTCTCGGCGACCGACGACGAGCACCTGGCCGTGCCGCTGCGCACCGCCGGGCCCTATGCGCTGCGCGTCCTGGGCTTCGCCGGGGCCAGCAACCTGTACCACCTCGAGGCGCGCCTCGACTGCACCTGCGAGGACGACGCGTTCGAACCGGACGACACGCCGGCCACCGCCGCGCCCCTCGCCACGGACGCGCCGCTGCCGGCGGTGCTGTGCGGGGACGACCAGGATCACCGCGTCATCGATGTGCCCGACGGCTGCCGGCTCACCGTCGTCGGCACCTACGCCCTGCGCGACGGCGACATCGATCTGAGGCTCCTCGACGGCAACCTGGAGCTGGCCGGGAGCGCGGTGGGCGCCGACGCCGGCCAGGTCACGGTGCGCGCCGAGGCGATGGGCGACACGCCCTTCACCGTGGAGGCCCGCCTCGCCGACGGCCTCGGCGCCGTCCCCTACTCGCTGGCGGCCACGATCGACTGCAACCCGCCGCCGACCTGCGAGGACGACATCTTCGAGGACAACGACACCCGCGTCGGCGCCACGGCGATCGACGTGGGCGACGCGCTGGCGGGGGTCGTGTGCGGCGACGATCAGGACTTCTTCGCCTTCGACGTGCCCGAGGTCTGCGACGTGACCGTCACCGTGACCTTCCGCCACGCGGACGCCGATCTCGATCTCGAGCTGCTCGACGGCGCCGGCGTCCGGCAGGGGGTCAGCGCGTCCCAGGACGACGACGAGCGGTTGACCGAGCGCCTCCCCGCCGGTCGCTACGTCGCGCACATCGAGAGCTTCGACGGGCGCTCGGCGGCCTACGGCCTGCAGGTGAGCCTGGACTGCGGCGCGCCGCCGATCTGCGCGGACGACGCGCTCGAGCCGAACGACAACATCGCCGACGCGACTGCGCTCAGCGCCGGCGAGGCGGTCTCTCCCCACCTGTGCGTCGAGGACGAGGACTACTTCACGTTCACCACACCGTCACCCGCCTGTGCCGTCACCATCGACGCGGCCTTCATCGCGCGCGACGGCGACGTCGACCTCAACCTGCTCGACGCCGGCGGCCTGTCTATTGCGGACGCGAACGCCTCGGGCAACAGTGAGCGCATCGAGGTCACGCTGCCGCTCGCGGGCGTCTACACCGTCCGCGCCTATCTGTTCGCCAGCCAGGGCGACGTGGACTACACGCTGGGCTACGACCTGAGCTGTCCGCCGACGCCCGTTTGTCCCGCCGACGACGCCTATGAGCCCAACGACGCCGTGGGCATGGCGGCGCCGATCGCCCCGGACGGCATCTTGGTGGGCGTCCAGTGCGCCGGCGATCCGGACTACTTCCAGGTCGAGCTCGGCGCAGGCTGCCGG
Source organism: uncultured Myxococcales bacterium (assembly GCA_937896275.1). Taxonomy (GTDB): domain Bacteria; phylum Myxococcota_A; class Bradymonadia; order UBA7976; family UBA1532; genus JACKDN01. Next base: position 63 of record CALBMW010000314.1, on the reverse strand, counting down.
CTCGACGCTCGGCTCGACGACGACGGCGCGGGAGGCGCTCAGAGCGCGGGGTCGACCCCCTCG
>CALBMW010000313.1 GCA_937896275.1 uncultured Myxococcales bacterium | reverse complement strand
GGCGGCGCGGGCAGCGTGCGTCGATGCGCCTCGTTCTCGCTCTCGCGTTGGTCACGCTGGCCGGCTGCCCGGCTCCCGACATCGACGTCAACGGGGGTTGCGACGTCCGCCCGCGCTGCCGGCGCAACACCTTGGTGAGTTGTGGGCCCGACGGCGGCGTCGCCGAGATCCCCTGCGGCGAGGAGCGCTGCGCGGCCGACGCGCCCGAGCCCCTGTGCGTGCCCGCCGATGCGCTGCCGTGTACCCCCGGGACCTTGGCCGACGAGTGCCTCGACGGCCGCCTCGTGACCTGCCTCGAGACGGCGGGCTACCGGTTGACGGTGCCCTGCGAGTCCGGCTGGGTGTGCGCAGGCGACCGCTGCCAGCGCGCCGGCGACTTGCGCTGCGTGGCCAACCTGTGGTCCCCGCTGTGCGTCGAGGGGCAGCGCTTCGTGTGCGCGAGCGGGAAGGTGCAGGTGGCGGACGCGGGGTGCCCCGAGTGAGGCGGGGGCTCGTCGTCGAGCGTGCCCGGCGGCGAGGTGTCCGGCGAGGTGTCAGGCACTTCTTTCTGGCGAGGTGTCAGGCACTTCTTTCTGGGCCGGGCCGCGCCGCGCCGCGCCCCGGGCAGGCGACGCCTCTCAGCTCACCACGGTCCCCGGCGCCGGATCCCCCGGCACGCTCACCAGCCGCACGAGGGCCCCCTCGCCCGCGGCCAGCAGCATGCCCTCGCTCATCACCCCGCGGATCTTCCGGGGCGCCAGGTTCGCCAACAGCACGACGGTCATGCCCACCACCTCCTCGGGTGCGTAGGCGGCGGCGATCCCGGCGCACACGGTGCGGTGCGCCGGCTCGCCTGCGTCGACCGTGAGCTTCAGCAGGCGGTCGGCGTCGGCGATCTTCTCGGCGGCGACGATGCGCGCGACGCGCAGCTGCAGCCGGGCGAAGTCGTCGTGGAGGATGTTGCCGTCCTCGGCCTTGGGGGGCGTGGGGGGGGCCTTGGCCTGCTTCTTCTTCTGCTGCGGTGGTGCGGTGGGCGGCGAGCCCTCGCGCTTCTCGGGCACGTCGAGCCGGGGAAACAGGGGATCGCCGATCACGACCGCGCCGCCGCTCGGCAGCACGCCCCAGGTCGCGGTCGAAGCCGCCGTGCGGGCCGCCTCGGGGGCGCCGATGCGGTCGAGCAGATCGGCGGCCTTGCGCGGCAGGAACGGCAGCGTCCAAGTGCCCAGGATGCGCAGCGTCTCGCACAGGTTGTAGAGCACGGTGTCGAGCCGCTCGGCCTTGCCCTGACGCGCGAGCGTCCACGGGGCGGCGGAGTCGACGTACTTGTTCCCGGCGCCCACCAGCGTCCAGATCGCCGACAGGGCCTTGTTGAAGGCCAAGTCGTCCATGGCGGCCAGCAGATCGGTCCGTGCCCGCTCCCAAGCCGTCTTGAGGTCGGCGTCCTCGGGCCCCTCGGGTCCAGCCGGGGGCACGACCCCCCCTCGGTAGCGCTGCACCATGCCCAGCGTCCGATTCAGCAAGTTGCCGTAATCATTAGCCAGATCGCCGTTGATTCGGTCGCGCAGCGCGCGCTCGCTGAAGTCGCCATCGCTACCGAAGCCGACCTCGCGCAACAGGAAGTAGCGGAAGGCGTCGGCGCCGTAGCGCGCGGCCATGTCGATGGGATCGACCACGTTGCCGAGCGTCTTGCTCATCTTCTGGCCGTCGATGGTCCACCATCCGTGAGCGAACACCTGCTTGGGCAACGGCAGCTCGGCGCTCATCAGGAAGCACGGCCAGTAGACGGCGTGAAAGCGCAGGATGTCCTTGCCGATGAGGTGCACCGACGCGGGCCAGTAGCGCTCGAAGCGCTCGGCTCCGGGGCCGCCCAGCGCGCTGATGTAGTTGGTCAGCGCGTCGAGCCACACGTAGACCACGTGGCCCGGCGCGTCCGGCGCGGGCACGCCCCACGAGAAGGTCGTGCGGCTCACCGAGATGTCCTGCAGGCCCTGCTCGATGAAGCGCCTGATCTCGTTGAGTCGCGTCTGCGGGCGCACGAACTCGGGGTGCGCGTCGAGGTGCTCGAGCAGCCTCGCGCCGTACGTCGACAGTCGGAAGAAGTAGCTGGGCTCGACGACCCACGACACCTCGTGGCCCGACGGCGCCTTGCCGTCGATCAGCTCGTCCTCGGTGAAGTAGGCCTCGTCGCCCACGCTGTACCAGCCCTCGTACTT
>CALBMW010000312.1 GCA_937896275.1 uncultured Myxococcales bacterium | reverse complement strand
GGTCTGCACCGTGGTGCGCATGTCCTCGGCGCCCTGCACCAGGTCGTGCACGTACACGTAATAGGGGTGCGCGTTGACGTAGCCCAGCCGGCGCACGAGCTTGCCCATGGTCTCGATCGTGTCGTTCACCCCACGCAGCAGGACCGACTGATTGCGGACGATCAGCCCCTCCTCGAACATGCGCTGCAGCGCCCGCTGCGAGACCGCGGTGATCTCGTTGGCGCTGTTGAAGTGCGTGTGGAAGGCGACCTCCTTCCCCAGCTTGCGGCCCAGCTGGTGCACGTCGATCAGCGCCCGGAACCACTCCTCGTCGGTCAGCACCTTCATCGGCATGACGGCCGGCCCCTTGCTGGCGAAGCGGATGCGCCGGATGTTGGGCATCTGCATCAGGCGGGTGCCCAGCTCGCGCAGCCAGTCCGCGCGCAGGTTGTAGGCGTCGCCGCCGCTGATCACGATGTCCTCGAGCTCGGGGCGCGACTCGATGTAGGCGAAGGCCTGCTCCCAACGCTCCTTCTTGGGCTTGAGCTGCACCTTCTCGACCTGATCGGTGTCGAGCCCAACGGCATACGAGCGCGTGCAGAAGCGGCAGTAGACCGGGCAGGTGTCGATGACCAGGAACAGCGCCTTATCCGGGTAGCGGTGCGTCAGGCCGGGCACCGGCGCGTCGGCCTGCTCGCTGAGCGAGTCGAGCCCGAGCTTGGGGTGGTCAGGCAGGAATCGTGAGCCCAGGGGGATGAACTGGATGCGCAGCGGATCGGCGACGGGATCGTCCCAGTCGATCAGGCTGAGCAGGTAGGGGCTGACGCGCACCGCCATCGGCGCTTGGTGGAAGCCCGCCTCGGCGTCGGCGATGAAGCTCTCCGGCACCAGCCCGCGCAGCGCCTCGAGCAACTTCTCGGGGCGGGTGATCGTGTGCTTCGCCTGCCAGCGGTGGTCGAGGAAGGTGGCCTCGTCCACGTCGGCGTAGGCGGGGACGCGCCGCCAGAAGTCGCCATCGAGTAGATCGCGGTGGTCCAGGCTGGCCGGGTCGACGGGGGGACGGAGCGCCTTGGGCGCGGTCCCCGAGATCACGTGCAGCAGAGGGTCGGACATGAAGCCTCCCTTTCGAAGAAATCGAACAACGACAAGTAGTTACGAACCGAGGGGGCGCGGGAGGGATCAGCCTACGTCAGGCTGATGCAGCACGTTCTGGCGGAACCACATTGGAGCGGAGGGTAGCCGTTGCTGCGGCCGAACTCAATCCAGCAGCAGCTTGCCCGTGAAGCCGGCGGCGCGATGCTGGACCCTGCCGCGCGGATCGACCACCACGAACAGCGGCATCTGGTCGACCTCGAACAGGCGGGTTGCCTCGCGCTCGGGGTCCAGGGCCACGGCGAAGGGGAAGCTGGATCGGGCCAGGTAGCGGCGCACGTCGGCGGCCTCCTCGCGCGTGATCCCCATCACCTCGGCGCCATGCGCGGCAGCCCAGCGTTCGAGGCCGGGCAGCGCCTCGCGGCAGGGCTTGCACGTGGTCGACCAGAAGAAGAGCAACACCGGGCGCCCCTCACCCAGCGGTGGCAGGCTGGTGCCCGGCTGGAGCGCGGCGACGCGCAGGCGCGGGACCGAGTCGCCCTCGACGGGCGGCGCCGGGGGCAGCGGCATCGGGGCGGCGACGAGGGGGAGCTCGAAGGTCGCCTTCTTGCGGCGCACGGTGAGGGAGACGCGGCTTCCGGGGTTCGCCAG
>CALBMW010000311.1 GCA_937896275.1 uncultured Myxococcales bacterium | reverse complement strand
GAACGCGGGGGCGGCCCTCGAGGTGGCGGGCGCGGCGCCGCATCTGCGCGGGGGCGTGGCGATGGCGCGCGAGATCCTCGCCTCGGGCGCGGCCTTCACGGCCTTCGAGCGCTACCGCGACGCGAGCCGCGCGTGAGCCTGCTCGAGTCGATCCTGACGCGCACGCGCGCCGATCTGGCGGCGCGGCGGGGTCCGCTCTCGGCGCTGCCCCGCCCGCCGGGGCCACCGCGGGACCTCGCGGCGGTCTTGAGGTGTGCGCCCGACCTGGCCCTCATCGCCGAGTTCAAGCCGCGCTCACCCTCGAAGGGGGCCATTCGGCCGGACGCCTCGCCCGAGGAGGTCGCCGCGCTCTACGGCCGCCACGCGCACGCGATGTCGGTGCTCTGCGACGCGCCGTTCTTCGGCGGCAGCTACGCGACGCTGGCGCGGGTGCGTGCGGTGAGCGACCTTCCGCTCCTGGCCAAGGACTTCGTCGTCGACGCCTATCAGCTCCACGAGGCGCGGGCTCACGGGGCGGACGCCGTGCTGCTCATGGCGTCCGTGCTGCCCGCCGCCGCGCTGACGACGCTGCTCGCCACGACCCGCGCGTTGGGGATGGAGGCCCTGGTCGAGGTGCACGACGCGGCCGAGTTGGGGGTGGCGCTGGACGTCGGGGCGCGCATCGTGGGCGTCAACAGCCGGGATCTGAAGACGATGCGCATCGACCTGGCCGGCGCGGCGCGGCTGCTCGCGCGCGTGCCCGCTGACCGCCTGCGGGTGGCCGAGAGCGGCCTGACCGACGCCGCCGCCGTGGCCTGGGTGCGGCCGGTGGCGGACGCGTGCCTCGTGGGCAGCGCGATCATGGGCGCGGCGGACCCGGCGGCGATGATGGAGGCGCTCGGATGGCCCTCGCGGTGAAGATCTGCGGGGTGCGCGACGCGGAGGCCGCGCGGGCCTGCGTGGCGGCCGGCGTGGACTTCGCGGGCCTGAACTTCGTGCCGTCGAGTCGGCGCCGGGTGACGGTGGGCGACGCCGCGGCGCTGTTGCCCCTGCTGGGACCGGTGACGGCGGTGGGCGTCTTCCAGGATGCCCCGGCCGACGAGGTGCGCCGCATCGCGAGGCGGGTCGGGCTGGGCTGGGTACAACTGCACGGCGACGAGCCCGTCGAGGCGTGCGTGGCCCTGCGCGCGGCGGGCTTGCGCGTGATCAAGGCCTTGGCCCTGCGGGACGCCCGCGACGTGCGCGCCCTGGCCGACTATGCCCCGGTGGTCGACCTGCTGCTGCTCGACGGGCCGCGCCCCGGCGGCGGAGAGCGCTTCGAATACGCGCTGTTACGTGGATCGAGGTTGGACCGCCCCTTCCTGCTGGCGGGCGGCCTGAGTCCCGAGAACGTCGCCTTTGCGGTGCGGGCGGTGCGGCCCTACGGGGTGGACGCGGCCTCGGGCGTCGAGCGCGAGGGGCGCCCGGACGCGGACCGAATCGAGGCCTTCTGCCGGGCGGCGAGGAGCGAGGAACGATGATCGAGGACGGCTTCTTTGGTGGACGCTTCGGCGGCTACTACGTCAGCGAGCTGCTGATCCCCTGCCTGGAGGAGCTCGAGGCGGCGTGGATCGAGGCGCGCGCGGACGCGGGCTTCCGGGCCGAGCTGGGGCGGCTGCTGCGCGACTTCGCCGGGCGCCCCACGCCGCTCTGGCCCTCGCCCGCGCTGAGCGCCGCGCTGGGCTGCACCGTGTACCTCAAGCGCGAGGATCTGCTGCACGGTGGCGCCCACAAGACGAACAACACCCTGGGGCAGGCGCTGCTCGCGAAGCGCATGGGCAAGCGTCGGGTCATCGCCGAGACGGGGGCCGGCCAGCACGGCGTCGCGACGGCCATGGCGGGTGCGCTGCTGGGGCTCGAGGTGAAGATCTTCATGGGCGCGGTGGACATCGCGCGGCAGCGGCCGAACGTGCAGCGGATGCGGCTGTTTGGGGCCGAGGTGGTGCCGGTGGAGGCAGGATCGGCCAGCCTGAAGGACGCCATCAACGAGGCGCTGCGGCACTGGACCGAGCGGGTGCGCGACACCTTCTACGTCTTCGGCACGGCGGCCGGGCCGCACCCCTACCCCACCCTCGTGCGCGAGCTTCAGCGCGTCATCGGCGAGGAGATCGACGCCCAGGTCCGCGCGGCGCACGGGCGTCGTCCGGACGCGGTCATCGCCTGCGTGGGGGGCGGCAGCAACGCCATCGGGGCCTTCGCGACCTTCATCGACGACGCGTCGGTGAGGCTCATCGGCGCCGAGCCCGGCGGCGAGGGCGTCGAGACCGGCCGGCACGGCGCCACGTTGAGCGCGGGGCGGCCGGGCTGCCTGCACGGATCGGTGAGCTATGTGTTGCAGGACGCGCACGGGCAGATACACGAGACGCACAGCGTGTCGGCGGGCCTGGACTATCCCGGCGTGGGCCCCGAGCACAGCCACCTCAAGGAGACCGGTCGGGCCGAGTACCTGCCGGTGACCGACGCCGAGGCGCTCGACGCGTTTCGGTGGCTCGCGCGGCGCGAGGGCATCCTGCCCGCGCTCGAGAGCGCGCACGCGGTGGCCCTGGCCCGGCGCCTGGGGGGCCGCTTCGAGCCCGACGCCGTGATCGTCGTCAACCTGTCGGGGCGAGGCGACAAGGACCTCGATCACGTCGCGCGCCTCACGGAGGAGGGCGCGTGAGCATCCAGGACGACGCACGGCCGGACGACGCGCGGCCGGACGATCCCCTGCAGGCGCACCTGCGGGGCCTGCGGTCACCGGGCCGAGGGGCCTTCATGCCCTTCCTGGTGGCCGGCGATCCCGACCTCGAGACCAGCCTGGCGCTGGCCGACGCGCTGGTCGCCGCGGGGGCCGACGTTCTGGAGTTCGGCTTCCCGTTCAGCGATCCGCCCGCCGACGGCCCGGTGATCCAGGCGGCCGATCAGCGGGCCTTGGCGGCGGGCGTCAC
>CALBMW010000310.1 GCA_937896275.1 uncultured Myxococcales bacterium | reverse complement strand
CGGCCTCGCGACCTCGTCGCCGACCGCGCTCATCGGCCCCGCGCTGGAGCGGCTGGGGCTGGCCGACGCTTTCGCCGCCGTCTGCAGCGCCGAGGACGAGACGCACGGCAAGCCCCACCCCGCCGTCTACCTGCGCGCCGCCGAGCGCCTCGGCGCGCCGCCGACCGCCTGCGTCGCCTTCGAGGACTCGCTCAACGGGGTCATCGCCGCCAAGGCCGCCCGCATGATCTGCGTCGCGGTGCCCGACCGCGACCACCCGGGCTTCGCGATCGCCGATGTCCGGCTGAGGTCGCTGACAGACCTCGATCTGGCGGCCTTCGATCGGGCGGCGCTCGGCGCATGATCCCGACCGCGCTCGCGCTGGTGCTGCTCGTCGCGCCGCCGCTGGCGCGCCCCGTCGACGAGCACACCGTCCTCGTGGACCGCGCGCAGGCCCTGGCCCTCTTCGCCGATCCCTCCCCGCTCGAGGGTCAGGTCTGGGGCGTGCCGGTCTTCGCCGAGACGCGGGGCGGTTTCTTCGCGGTGCGTGATCTGGTGGGCATCCGAGTGGATGGCATCGAAGTGGGCTCGACGGTGCACGGGCTGGGGCTGCGGAACGGCGACGTCGTTCGCCGGGTCGGCGGGCGGCCGATCGCCGGGCTGGCCCACCTGCCCGCGCTCGCGCGGCACGCCGAGGCGGAGCTGCGGGCAGGCCGCGACATCGTGGTCGGGCTCGTGCGGGGCGGGCGCCCCCTCGACCTGACGCTGCGGACTACTCCGCGCGCAGGATGATGCCCTTCTCGGCACCCTTGGCCGTCGGCTTCCCTGCGCCCTTGATAGGCGACGCGGCGCCCTTGGCCGGCGACGCGGCGCCCTCGGCCGGCATGACGCTGCCGTCCGCGCCGGCCACGGTCAGCCGGGCGCGCAGCTTCTCGAGCGTCTTCTGACCGATGCCCTTCACCTGCGTCAGGTCGTCCACCGACTTGAAACCGCCGTTGGCGTTGCGCCAGGCGATGATCGCCTCGGCCTTCTTGAGGCCGATGCCCTTCAGCGTGGTCAGCTGCTCCGCCGTGGCGATGTTGAGATCGACCGTGCCGATGGCTTCCGGCTCGAGCTTGCTTCCCTCGAGCGCCTTGACGGCGGGCGCACGGGTCGGCGCGCCCTGCGCGAGGACCGGTCCGGCGAAGAGGAGGGCGGCGAAGAGGGCGAGGATGAGGCGCGAGATCATGGGTGAAACCTCCGGCGCTCCAGTGCGCGCGGCGAAGGCTAGCAGAAGGGGGCGGGCGTTCGCAGCGACGAATGCGTGACCTGCACGACGCCGCGCGCCCACGAGCGGGGCGTCGCGCCAGGGGCCGGCACCGCGCGGCCCCACCGCGCGGGGCACGACGGCGACGACCGCACCCACACGCATCAATAGGCGCGCCGCCACGCGGTCTGCTAGCGTGCGGGCCATGCGCACCGCACTCGCCTGTACGCTGCTCGCGCTGCTCACCGCCGTCCCCGCCGGCGCCCGACCCACGGCGCGCGGCCTGGTGCTGGATGGGCTGACCGGGCGACCCCTCGCGGGCGCCGAGGTCGCGCTCATCGGCACCCCCTACCGGGGCACCACCGACGCGACGGGCCACTTCGCCTTCCTGGGCGCCGACGCCTTCGACCGGGTCGCCCTTCGCGCGCCCGGGTACGGCGACCGCGAGACCACCTTGGGCACCGAGGCGCGCCTCTGGCCGCTCGCGGTCGCCGACGACGACGTGGCGGCGTGGTTCGCCTGGCGCGACCGCCCGTCGATGGACAGTGATGATCTGCGCGATCCCGATCTGCGCCCCGCCGCGCGCGCCTGGATCGACGCGCAACGTCGCGATCCCACACATGTTCCGGCGGCCGGTGGCCCCACCGTTCGCCCCAAGGACGGCCTGGTGCCGCCCGCCACGATCCGCATCTATCGCCGCGGGCCCGAGGACAACTCCTGCCAGGGGCGCGTCGACGTGCTGCCGCTCGAGGAGTACACGCGCGGCGTGGTGCCGCACGAGTGGATCCCCTCGTGGCACGAGCAGAGCCTGCGCGCCGGCGCCGTGGCCGCGCGTGGCTATGGCTGGGGCTGGATCCTGCGGGGCGGCAAGTATGACTGCGCCGATCTTGACGACACCACCCGCAGCCAGGTCTACCGCGACGACCGAGACGCCCGCGCCGACGCCGCGGTCGCCGCGACGAGCGGCCAGGGCATCCACCGCAACGGCGAGTTCATCGCCTCGGAGTACAGCGCCGAGAACGGCGATCCCACCGAGTTCGGCGTCGACGAGCCGCTCTGCACGGGGCGCGCGCGTCAGGGCCACGGCCGCGGCATGTGCCAGTGGGGCACCCAGCGCTGGGCCACCCAGCGAGGCCAGGACTATGTGTGGATGGTCGAGCACTACTTCCCCGGCGACACGGTCAGCTCCCCCACCCCGCCCACGCCCAACCTGACGCTCAGGCAGCGGCTGGCGAGGGTCGACGCGCAGCCCTGCGCCGATCCGGCCAGCACTTACGACTGCGCCGACTTCGTGCCCGAGGGGCGCAGCGCGGGCCTGTTCGATCTCTACGTCGGGCAGCGCGTCGATCTCACCGTCGAGATCACCAACGAGGGCCAGAGCGCGGCGCCCGCCGGCACCACCCTGGCCGTGGCGCTGCCGGCCGGCCTGCTGACGCTCGACGCGCGCGAGGCGCCCGGGGCGGTGGCCGACGGCGATCCCGTCACCTTCGAGTTGGGCGGTGAGATCCCCCCGGGTCAGACCCGAGCCGTGCGGCTGACGCTGCGCGGCGCCGGCTACAGCGTGCCCTCGGGCGCCCCCGCGCGGGTGCGCACGTGGCTGCGATCGGCCGGGCCCTTCTACGACAAGCCCACCTGGGACGCGGCGGCGGCGGTCAACGACGGTCAGACCTTCAATGGGGGCGATCTGCGGCTGCTGACCGAGTTCGACGTCTTCGACCCCGCAGGCTGGACCTGGCGTGGGGGCGACCCGGCGCTCCTCGAGGGCTGGCGCGGCGTGCGGGACGTGGCGGCGCTGGCCGCGGGGAATGGCGGGCTGCAGGTTCAGGTCACCGGCCTCGCGCCGACCCTCGACAGCCCTTGGGCCCCCATCGACGCCGACGCCGCCGACGCAGTGTGGGTCGCCGTGCAGCCGAGCGGCCGGGGCCGCGTGTATTGGCGGGCCGCGGGGCAGGACTTCACCGACGAGCGCTCGGCGCCCATCTCGGACGGAGTCGCCCGGGTGGCGGGCGCGCCCGGGTGGTCGGGGTCGCTGGAACAGCTTCGCGTCGCCTTCGAGGGCAACGGCGACGTGGTCGTCGATCGCGTGACGCTGGGGCCGCTCGACGAGCCGCCGCCGCCCGTCCACGACGCGGCGCCGCCGCCCGCCCCCGCCCCCGACGCCGGTC
>CALBMW010000309.1 GCA_937896275.1 uncultured Myxococcales bacterium | reverse complement strand
CGACGACCGGCTCGCGGGGGGGCTCGGGATCGGCGACCTCGGGCTCTGGGGCTGGCTCCGGCGTCGGCGCGGGCTGCTCGGTCCTCACCACCACCTCAAAGGGGACGATGACCCGCGGGGCGGCGGCCGGCGGTCGGACGGCCAGCAGGCCCGCGCCGAGGGCGCCATGCACGGCCATGCTGGCCGCGATGACGAGCAGCCAGGGCGTGCGAACCCCGAGGCCGGCCGGGCGTCGGGTCACTGAGGGCCAACAATGGGGGGCTGTCCGGCCTTGATCTCGAGCCCGAAGCCCGCGACGCCAGCCAGCCGAAGGGTGTCGATGACCTCGGCGACGCGGCCGTAGTCCACGCGCTTGTCGGCGGCGATGATGGCCTTCGTCGCCGCGGCTCCGCCGGGCCCGTCAGCCGCCTTGGCCCGCTGCGAGAGGCCCATCAGGTCGAGCCGCTCGGCGCCCACCCAGATACTGCGATCGGCGCGCACCTCGACCACCAGAGGCACCTCGATCACCGCGTCGCCCGAGGCGGCCGTGGGCAACTCGGCCTCGAACAGCTTTCGCCCGATGAAGGTGCCGGTGACCATCATGATGATCAGCAGCACCAGCACCACATCGACGAGCGGGGTCACGTTGATGCCGGCGACGAGCTTGCCGCGGCCGCCCTGCGGTGCGCCTGCCACGGGGGCTCCTCAGCGCGACGTGACCGCGCCCGGCGCGACGGGCGCCTGGGCCACGGCCAGCAGTTGATCCACCTTGCGCTGGAAGGCGTTGTAGGCGGCAAGGGCCGGGATGGCGACGAAGATGCCGACCGCGGTGGCGACCAGCGCCTCCGAGATGCCCGTCATGACCACGTCGGCGCCGCCATGAACGTTGCCCACCAGATCGTGAAAGGCGCGGATGATGCCCAGCACCGTGCCAAAGAGCCCGACGAAGGGCGCGTTGGAGCCGACCGAGGCGAGGAAGGTGAGGTTGGCCTCCAGGCGGACGCGCAGGCCGCCTTCGCCCTCGGTCGCGTTTGCGGCGCGCAGCGCGTCCACGTCGCGTGCGACGCGGCGGTAGAAGGCGACGCGCTCGATGATGAGGGCGACCGAGAGAAGGGACAGGCCCACGAGCAGGTAGAGCACCCACTCCGCGCCGATGAGGGTGACGTCCAGGAAGAAGCGGGTCAGCACTGTGCTCTCCTCGTCACGCCGGGAGCCCCGTCGGATGCCGCGCGGCGGCGGGCGGCTTCGAACGATCGTTCCGACCCGGGGCGACGAACGGTCGGACGGGGTGGCCGTTCATGTCAAGGCCCGCCGCGCGCCAAGTGGTAAATGAGTATGTTCGACCCCTCGGTCGACCCCTCGGTGTGACGTTTCGGTTGAGGGCGCGGTGGCGTATCATCCGGCGGCACGACGGTGGGGGGGGCATGAGCGACGCCAGGCTCGCGGAGTTGATCGCGCGGTGCCTCCTCGATCTCGAGTTTCGAGGGCGCCTGCTCACGGCCCCGGCCGAGACGCTTCAGGCCGAGGGGCTGGAGCCGACGCCGGAACGCCTGGGCGAGGTCGCGCGCCTGAAGCCAGAAGACCTCGACCGCCTCGGCAAGCTGCTCGAACGCCGCTTCCTCGGCCGGCGCTAGGGGAGCGCGACGCTCACCGTGCTCCACAAACTCCTGACCCTGCCGCGCCGACGGCTCGTGGTGAAGATCACCGGCCTGTCGGTCGCGCTGGTCGCCCTCACCATCGTCTACTTCGGGCTCGAGACCTACGACCGGGAACGCTGGCTCAACCAAGCGCGCTTCGGCAAGGGTCTGCAGCGCATCGCTCAGGTGGCTGCCCTGTCCGTGGTCCCCGCCGACATGCGCGCCGCGGGGCGGGCCGAGGACGACGCCGCGGCTCGCCGGCTCGGCGCGTGGCTCGTCCGGGTCCGCGCCACCGCCGAGTTGGGGCCGACCGACGGTCTCTACCTGCTTCGCGTGCCCGACGCGGCCCGCTTCGCCGCCATCACCGAGGACGAGGCCGCCTTGGACGACTCGCCCGCGGCCTCGCTTCCGCTGGCCGTCGCCGATCCCACCCGCCCGGCAGCGCCGGGCCTCGCGGTGCCCATCGCCCCCGACGCGCGCGCCGCCGTCTGGCGGGCCGTCGTGGGCCGCGACAGCAGCTACTCCAGCCTCTACCAGCGCGCCGGGGGTGAGGCCATCTCGGCCTACGCCGCCATCGTCCCCGTCGAGACGGCGGACGGCGCCCCACCGACCGTCGTGGGGCTGCTGGTCGCCGAGCAGGACCTCAGCGAGGTGTTCGAGGCCCGCTGGGGCATCTTCTGGGACGTCATCTTGCGTTCGCTGGGCGTCGTCGCCCTCGCCGTCCTCCTCGGCGGCTTCCTCGCCCGCGGCATCGGTCGCGCCCTGCAGCGCATCCGCGCCGGCGCGCAGGCGATCAAGAACCAGGACTACGCCCACCGCGTCGACGTCCGTCGGGGCGATGAGCTGGGCATGGTGGCCGAGCAGTTCAACGAGATGGCCGACACCCTGGCCCAGCGCGTCCAACTTCTGAAGTTCCTGCCCGCCTACACGCTCGAAGCCGCCATCCGCCGCACGCGCGGTCAGACGCTGGACGTGGAGGCCCTCGACGGCAGCATCCTGTTCAGCGACATCCGCGGCTACACGACCCTCTCGGTGGGCCTCGCGGTGGAGCGCGTCGTCGAGATGCTCAATGTCTACCTTCGCTGCCAGGCCGAGGTCCTCGCGCGGCACGGCGGCGTCATCGACAAGTTCATCGGCGACGCCGTCCTCGGCGTCTTCATGGGCCCGGATCACACGGAGCGCGCGGTGGCCTGTGGCCTCGAGATCCAGCGCGAGGTGATCGCGATGAACGCGCGCTACGCCTTCGACTTTCCCATCAACGTGGGCATCGGCGTGGCGACCGGCAGCCTCGTCCTGGCCGAGGTCGGCTCCGACGAGCGGCGTGAGCGCACGCTGATCGGATCGGTTGTGAACCTGGCCTCGCGCCTCTGCAGCCGGGCGGCGGCCCAGGAGGTGCTGGTGGGCGACGGGGTCCGCCAAGTGCTCGGCGCGCGCCTGGGCGTGGCGCGCACCGACCAGGTCGAGCTGAAGGGCTTCTCTGGCCTGCAGACGGTGCATGCCGTCGAGAGCCTGGCAGGCAACGCCTCGTAGCTGCAGGGAAGTAACTGCAGGAAAACTACTGCAGGGGAATTACTGGAAGTTCTGCACCGACCAGGTGTTGCCACCGCCGCCGTTGAAGAGGCCACAGGCCACCTGCCCGAAGCGCGGGTTGGTCATGTTGAGGTAGTGCCCGTGGCTCGGGAAGTCGTCGCCGGGACCCTCGTCCCACATCTGCTGCAGGCACAGGCCGAGGACCTGTGACACCGAGGCGTAGCCTGGGCACTCGTTCTGGCCGAAGCCGCTCGGCGAGCAGATGCCGCCCTGGAAGCCAGCGTGGAAGCTGCGGGTGCTGTCGTACTCGGCGTGGCTGTCCGCGCAGGCCTCGCCCGCGCTCCAGCGTTGCAGGGGGGGCAGGCACTGGCACTCCAGGCGGAGCTGGTTGATCCGCGCCACGCAGTCCACCGCGAAGGTGCCGGTCGCGGGGGGCGGCGCGGGGCGGCAACCGGCGATCGGGGCGGGCAGTGGGCCACCGGCGCAGCGCGCTGGCACGACGGGATCCGGCACCGTGGCGTCGATCGGCGG
>CALBMW010000308.1 GCA_937896275.1 uncultured Myxococcales bacterium | reverse complement strand
ACCTCGGCGCGAGGCGGCGGTCAGCGCGCCGCGCAGGGCCTCCGCCGTCGCCAGCAGCTCGGCCGCCCGCGCCCGCTGTCGCCGCTGGGTCTCGACGCCGTCGAGGAAGGTCGAGATCGCCTCGCCCATCGCCCGCGCGGTCAGCGTGCGCGCCGCCACGTCGGGCGTGAGCGCCTGGCGACACAGCGCGGCCATCGGCTCGGGCACCGGACGCTCGGGCGTCCCCCGGAAGGGGGGCATGACGCCCTGCGCGATGCGGAACATGACCGCCACGGCCGAGCCGCCCTCGAAGGGCAAGCCCAGCGTCAGCAGCTCGTAGAGGAGCACCCCCAAGGCCCAGACGTCCGACGCCGGACCGATGTCGTCCGGCTCGCCGCGGACCTGCTCGGGCGACATATAGTGCAGCGTGCCCATGAGCGTGCCCGGGACGGTGTCGCGTCCGATGCCCTGGCCCCCGTGCCGCTTCACGAGGCCCCAGTCGCCCACGTAGATCTCGTCGTAGTCGCCCAGCAGCAGGTTCTCGGGCTTGAGGTCCCGGTGGGTCAACTCGCGGGCGTGGGCGAACGCGACGGTCATGCAGACGCGCGCCAGGACGCCCAGAAGGCGTGGCAGCGGGTAGGCCTCGAGCGTCGACTCGTCCCCCGCGCGCTGCGCCTCGAGCACGCCGTGCAGGGTGCGCCCGGGCAGGCGCTGCATGGTGTAGAAGACGCGCCCGTCCGGCAGCGTGCCCAGATCGTAGACCGGGATGATGCCGGGGTGACCCAGGCGGCTGGTCATGCGCGCCTCGAAGACGAAGCGCTCGCGCGTCTCGACGTCGTCCTGATGCTCGGCGCGCAGTACCTTCATGGCGACGGCCCGCTGCAAGGCCTGATCCGCCGCCACGAAGACCTCGCCCACGCCGCCGCGCCCCAGCAGCTCGCCCACCGTGTAGCGGTCCTCGGCCGGGGCGGCCGGCACGGCGGTCGGCTCGCCGTCGACGCCGGGGCCGCGCGCCACCATGGTCTCGCCCAGCCCCAATGACGGTCGCTGATGCAGCAGCGCGCGCACCTGCGCGACGCGCGCGGCCAGGTCGCCCCGCCCGTGGTGCGGGAGCAGCGCGTCGAAGGCCTCGGAGTCGATGCGACCCGACCGCGACAGGCGCTCGACGATGACCTCGAGCTCGTCCTCCATGCCCCTCTCCCTCTCCCTCCGTCGGGTGCTCGGCGCGCCCCGCGCTCGCGGGCGACCCCGGCGTCGCGCGTCACCGGGGGACGCGCGGCGTCCTCGATGGAGGCGGCGCCGCCCGGTGCACCCCGCGCGCAGGTCGCCTATCATGCCTCCCTGCGACGCAGGGGTGAAGGTCGGATGGAGTGGTCACACGCCGAGGACGGGCCGCGGTGGTCTCGCGCCCAGGTCGTGGCGGTCGCGATCCTGGCCTGTGTCACGGGTTGCGTCGTCGATCCGGCGTCGGGCGATGGCGTCCCGCCGGGGATGGACGCGCGGATCGAAGCTTGCGACGCGTGCGCGCGGCCGGATCACGACACCGCCCGCGGTGCCCCCGAGGCGGGCTCGGCCGACGCCGCGGCGCCTGATGCCCGCTCCACGCACGCCGAGGCCGGCCCCGACGCCGCCGCCTTCGACGCGGGCGGGGACGCCGACGCATCGGACGCGCGAGCGACCGACCGGGGGGCGCCCGACGCAGCGCTCGTCGACGCAGCGCTCGTCGACGCAGCGCTCGTCGACGCAGCGCTCGTCGACGCGCAGATCGACCTCGCCGTCGAGCCCGACGCCACCCCGCGCGACCTCTCGCTGGAGCCGGACGGCAGGCCACAGGACGCGGCGCCCGACGCCGCCGACGCCGCGCCCTTGCCCCAGGTCTGCTGCGCCCAGCCCGACGGACCGGCCTTCGTGCGCCTCGACGAGTGTCCCCACGATCGGCTACGCCTCGACGACGACTGCGCCGATCACCCCACGGTCTGCTGCGCCGAGCCCTTCGGTGCCCGGTGGCGCGACGTGGCAGCCTGCGCCGTCCCGCTGCCCGCCGACGCCTGCGCCGACGAGCCCGTGGTGTGCTGCCTGCGCGGCGCCGCGGCCGAACGCCTGCCCGCCTCGACCTGCGCGCGGCTCGGCCTGCCGGCCGCGGCCGACCTCTGCCTGCCCGCGGACACGGTGTGCTGCCTCGGCGACGACGACCGCGTCGCCCCGGCCCCCGCGGACGCCTGCCCGTTGCCGGTCGAGGCGGGGGCCTGTTTCGGTGATCGCGTCTGCTGCGAGCGCGCGGGTGATCTGACCTTCGCGCTGCGGCGCACCTGCGAGGCGCCGCACGCCGCGCGCGACTGCCGCCCACCGGAGACCGTGTGTTGCACCGACCCCGATGGCGTCGCGCTGCGGGTGCCTCCCGAGGCCTGCGCGCCGCCCCGTGTCGCGGGTCTGGATCCGGCGTGCGACGACGAGCACGTCTGCTGCGACACCCGCGACGGCCTGCGCTACGTCCCCGCCGCAGAGTGCGCAGCGCCCCTGTCGCTGCTGCGCTGCTCACCGCTGCCGGTGTGCTGTGCCCTCGCAAACGGCGTGACGCGCGACACCCGCGCCTCGGAGTGCGAGGGGCAGGTGACCGACGACGCGGCCTGCGAGCCGCCCCGCCAGTGCTGCGCCGTGCCGGGCGGCGGACTGGCCCGGGGCGACCACCCCGCCTGTTTCGCGGCCCACGGCGTGGTCGTCGATGGGGCGCTGTGCGCGCCGGGGGTCCACTGCTGCGCGGGCGCCGAGGGTCCCGCGCCGAGCGCCGATTGCGCCGATCCCTTGCCCCCCGATGCCTGCCCCGGTCCGGTGTGGTGCTGCCTCGACGGCGATCGCCCCGTGCGCGACCCGGACTGCGCGGCGCCGGTGGCGGACGCCCTCTGCGCCGCGCCGGATCTGGTGTGCTGTGATACGGGGCTGCTCGGCGGCGGCGCCCAGGTGGTCCAAGCGCGGCACTGCCCTGCGCCGGTGCCCATCCTGACCGGCGAGGACGCGCGCCGGTGCGGCGATCCGCCGATGGTCTGCTGCGACGCGGGGGTCGAGCTGGACGGGGTGCGAACCCTGTGGTTGGCGTCCCGCGCGTGCCTCCAGCACGTCGAAGGTCAGATCGTCGATCCGGAAGCCTGTCGCTGAGCGGGCGGCGCGCAGGCGGCCAGGACCTCGTGACGAGCCCCCGGGGGCGGGATCGCTCCTCGCCTCAGATCGCGGCGCGCAGTGCCTCGGGCGGCACGGGCTTGCGCAGGCGCAGCGGCCCATGGCTCGGCCCGTCCTCGGCGATGATGGACGAGATCACCACGAGCGGCACTTGAATGCCCCGCATCGCAGCCGCCAGCGCCAGCGTCTCGCCGTACCCTGCGTCGGCCCCCTCGTCGCACACGATCGCGCGAAACGAAGTCTCCAGCGCGCGGTCGAGCCCCGACCACGCCGCCCCCCCGTCCACCGGGCAGGCGCCGATCGCCTCGAGCAGGTGAGCGGTCAGCCGCCTCGAGGCTGCGTCCGGACCCATCACCAGGACGCGGTTGTCGGCCTTGGTCGCGCGCTCGTCTCGCATGGCACCCTCCCGCTGGCTCCACCTCGAGCTTGATTCATGGGCGACCGCGGCGTCGCGAAGGCTCGAGACGTCCTTGGACACCTCTCCGCCAACGCGCATGGTCCGTGGCCGCTCACTGCGCGGCGCGTGGCCGAATCGAGTGAATCAAGCGTCTAGGGCCGACAACGGAATCCCTTGGGCCGAGCTGCTGCCCGAGGGTGTCTGCTCACCCCACCGTCTCTGCGATCCGCCCGATGAACGCGCCCCGCTCGGGTCCCGCGCCCACCACCGAGACACAGATCCGGTCGCCGGGCCCGACGACGCCGGCCTCGAGGTCGTCGGCCAGCAGCTTCATCGTGCTGGGCGTGACCAGGTTGCCCAGCCGCGCCGCGTGGGTCGGCACCTTCTCGGGCGGCAGGACCGCCAGCGCGCGGAAGCGCTCGACCAGGCCCGGGCTGGCCTGGTGCGTATAGATGCGGCGGACCTGGTCGACGTAGTCGGGCTCCAGCGCCAGGAGGCGCTCGTGGTTGAGCCGCATGCCCTCGACGTAGTACCGGACCACGTCCTGGCTCACCAGGCCGAAGGCGGACTGCTCGGTCGAGCCGGCGAAGCCGGGCGGGTGCAGCGCGCCGCCCCCCGGGAACTCGACGAGGCCGCTCGTCACCGCCGGATCCAGCGCGTCGCGCGTGTAGAAGCAGGCACCGGCCGACGCCTCGCAGCGCGTCAGCACCATCGCCGCGGCCCCGTCCGAGAAGGTCGCGGGCGAGGCCCACAGGATCGAGCTGCGCGGGTGCCCGCCGTTGCCCAGGTAGATCGGGTTCGGCTCGCCGTCGGGGCTGCACATCAGCGGGCTCACGGCGGTGTACGCGACGATGAGCACCCGCTTGGCGTCCAGGCGCGACACCGTCGCCATCGCCCGCGCCAGCCCGGCGCAGCCGGCCATGTGCACCATGGGCACCACGTGATCGGGCACGCCGGCGCCGCGCAGCAGCCGGAAGGCGTCCTGGTCGAGCATCACCTCGAAGGGCGTGCAGGTGACGATGACGGCCGCGTCGATGTCGCCCGGCTCGAGCCCCGCGCCGGCGATGGTGTCGCGCATCAAATCGATCACGACCTGCGGATCGCGAAACACCGAAGGCGACCAGCTCTTCGAGGCGATGCCGAGGATCGAGTGAACCTCGGACCCTCGGAGCACCGCGTCCGGCGCCGATCGGTGCGGGATGCGGGCCCACTCGGCCCAGGCGTCCATGCTGATCACCTCGCCGATTCTCGCGCGTACGGCGGCGATCTCGAATCTGAGTGGACGAACCATGCGCCTCCTCCCCGAGGGCAACGAATACCGCACAAACCCTCGCTGAGCTAAACACTTGCGCACGAGGTGCCGCTCTAGGGGGCGGTGAGCACAGGGGAGGACGCATGCTCGTCCCGCACGCGCCCAACGCATTGGTCGTCGAGGCGGAGCCGGTCAGCCGGATCGCCGCGGCCGGCACCCTCGGCCGTCTGGGCTGGCGGGTGACCGCCGTGGATGGCCTGGTAGCGGCGGTCGAGGCGCTCGCGCGGGACGCCTTCACCCTGGCGTTGATCGACCTCGACGACAGCGCGGCGGCGGTCGCCGCGGTCCGGGCAGCGGGCGTGCCCCACATACTCGGCATGCGCTGCGCCTGGGTGTCGGACGCGCCCCCCGAGCTCGCCGCCCAGCTCGCCGAGGTGCTGGCGAAGCCGCTGCGCCCCAGCGTCCTGCGCGCCGCGCTCGAGGCGCTGACCGTCACGGAGCCGGCCATCGAGCCGGCGGTCGACCTCGCCGTGCTCGACCAGATGTCGCTCGGTGATCCCGAGGCGCTCGCCGAGATCGTCGATGACTACCTCGCCTTCGCGACCGGCGTCACGGGCGATCTGGCCGCGGCGCACGCAGCGTCGGACCTGCCTCCGCTCGCGCGCGTGGCGCACCGGGTGGCGGGCAACCTGGGCCTGATTGGCGGGCGGCGGGGCGCGGCCCTGGCGCGGCGCGTCGAGGCCTGCGCGCGCGCCGAAGATCCCGTCGAGATCGGGCCGATGATCGACGAACTGCAGCGCGAGCTGGGGCGGATCGAGGTGGAGCTGCGCGCGCTGCGTCCGCCCCCCTCGCTCCGGCGGACCGCCGGGTGATTCGGTGAGCGAGGTCCCAGGCCCACCGCCCACTGAAGGCGGCGACAACGCGCTGACGATGCGGCGCGTGACGCTCGTCCCCGCCATTGGCCGCCTGCTGCTGGGCGCGGGCCTGGTCTTCGCGGCCGTCTACCTGTCACTCAACGTCCCCGAGGCGACGCTGGTGTGCGTGCTCGCCAGCGGCGTCTGCCTCTCGATCCTGCGTGACCTGAGGCGGACGAAGGCGCTCGGCGTCGCCGCGCGCCGCATCGTGATCACCCTGTTCGCGGCGCTGGCCGGCATCGCGGCGTTCACGGGGGGACATCAAGCCCCGGTCCTCGAGTGGATGGCCGTCGTCCCGATGCTCGCGACCTTGCTGCTCGGCCTGCGCCGAGGCCAGCTCTGGGCCTTGGTCAGCCTGCTGACGCTCGGGCTGTTCTTCGGGCTGCACGTCGCCGATCTGAACCCACCGACCCTCCTCTCGCCCGAGGCGGGCAACGTGCTGCAGTGGGTCGGCGACTCGACCCTCGTGGTGCTGGTGATGCTGATCATCGGGCGCTACGACGCGGCCCAGCAGGCGGCGCTCGACGGCCTGGCGGTGAGCCACCGGGCCCTGTGCATCGCGCGCGACCACGCCGAGGCCGCCAACGTGGCCAAGAGTCGGTTCCTGGCCAACATGAGCCACGAGATCCGCACGCCCATGAACGGGGTGATCGGCATGACCGATCTGCTGCTGGCCGGGCACCTCGACGGCGAGCAGCGCGAGTACGCCGACACCATTCGTACGTCCGCCGAGGCCCTCGTCGCGATCATCAACGACATCCTCGACTTCTCGAAGGTCGAGTCCGGCCGGCTGCAGCTCGAGCGCGTCGACTTCGATCTGCCGGCGTGCGTCTACGGCGCCCTCGATCTGCTCGCAGGGCAGGCCCAGGCCAAAGGCGTCGAGCTGCTCTGCAGCGTCGGGCCGGAGGTCCCCACCCAGGTGGCGGGCGACCCCGGGCGCCTGCGCCAGATCCTCACCAACCTCGTCGGCAACGCCCTCAAGTTCACGCACGAGGGCGAAGTCGAGGTCGTCCTGTCGGGGACCCCGGCGGAGGCCGGCGCGGTCGTGGTGCGCTGCGCGGTCCGCGACACCGGCATTGGCCTCGACGCCGCCCGCAGCGCGCGGCTCTTCGATCCTTTCGTGCAGGCCGACGACTCGACCACGCGCCGCTTCGGCGGCACGGGCCTGGGCCTGGCGATCTGTCGCGACCTGGTGCGCGCGATGGGGGGCGACATCGGCGTGGAGAGCGCCCCCGGCGCGGGCAGCACCTTTGCCTTCACGGTGCGCCTCGAGGCCCGCCCGCCCGCGGCGCCCGACATGCCGGACCTCACCGGCGCGCGGGTGCTGGTGGTCGAGGATCACCCGCTCGCGCGGGCTCGGGTGCAGGCCCTGCTCAGCTCTCTCGGGGCCGAGGTTCAGGCCTGCGCCAGCGCGCCCGAGGCCATCGAGGCGCTCCTCTCGAGGGCCGATGGGCGGATCTGTGAGATCGCCCTGGTCGACCGGACGCTCCCGGCCGGCGGGGTCGACGAGCTCGTGGCGCGCGTGTTGGGCGAGCCGCGCCTCGCCACTCTGCGCCTGATCGCCCTGGGCGCCGCGGGCCTCGACCCCGAGCACAGCTTCGTCGCGTCGATCCGCAAGCCCCTCCGCCCCGACGCGCTGGCGTGGGGCATCGCGCGCGCGCTCGGCACGCCCGACACGATCGAGCAGGGCGACGCGGCCTCCGTCCGTGGGGCGCCTCCCGCCGCCGCGGCTCCCCTGGGTGGCTTGCGCGTGCTCGTCGCAGAGGACAACCCGATCAACCAGCGCGTGGTGGCGCGCATGCTGGGCGTCCTGGGGCACGAGGCGGTGGTGGTCGGGGACGGCCTCGAGGCGCTGGCGGCGCTCGACGGGCGACCGTTCGACGTGCTGATCACGGACGCGCAGATGCCGAACATGGACGGCTTGCAGCTGTGCCAGGCGGTGCGCGAGCGCGCCGGTCCGGAGCGCGCCCTGCCCATCATCGCGATGACGGCGAACGCGATGATGGGCGATCGCGAGCGCTTCCTGGCCGCGGGCATGGACGCCTACGTCGCGAAGCCGGTGAACCTGGAGCGGCTGTCCGCGGCGCTCGAACCCTATCGCTTGGGCGCGGTCGGCGTGTTCGACGAGGCGGCCCTCGCCGAGCTGGCCGCCTTGCCCGATGGCAGCGCCTTGGTGGCCGAGGTGCTGCGGGCCTGGGTGATCGAGGCGCCGCGCCACTATCAGGCGCTCT
>CALBMW010000307.1 GCA_937896275.1 uncultured Myxococcales bacterium | reverse complement strand
TCTGGCGCAGCGCGCGCTCGAGCACCGCCCCGGCCTGCCCGGGATCGCCTCGGCCCAGGGCGATCTCGGCCAGGATCGCCGACAGGACCGGCTGCGCCGCGAGCGTCTCGTCGGGCACCGCGAGGGTCGCCGCGAAGTCACCCGTCTCGCAGGCGACCCGATCCACGGCCTCGACGGCTCCGCGCAGCTGGCCGTCCTCGACGAGGTGCAGCGGGACGCCATCCACCGTGAGCACCGAGGCGCGCTCGCCCAGCGCGTAGGCCTGGAAGTACCACTCGAGCACACGCTCGGCGAGCAGCGCGGCGAGCGTCGCGTCCCCCGGACCGACCGCGCGCAGCACGTGCCGCGCCTCGTTCGCGAGCCGCCGCAGCGTGTGCGCCCAGTAGCCGGTCGCCGTCGGCAGGAGGTTGAACTGCTCGAGCTTGAGCAGCGTGCCCATCAGGTTCGTGTTCGGCGGGACGCCGGCCGCCCGCAGGGCATCCGCGCTGAGCGCCTCGAGCACGCGACCGGCGTAGAAGATGGCGGCCTCGGGCATGCCCGCGCGGTGCGCAGCGCTGAGCCGTTGCAGGTCCGTGGAGAGCGTGAACGCGCCGGAGCGATAGGCCTCGAGCGCAGGCGCGAGGCGCCGTGGGACAGCGAGCGGGTCATCGTCACGCACGGTCCATCGCTCCTCGCCACGCCGCCCGCTGGTCTTGATATCGCAGGCAGGCGGCACCGACAAGATGCACGGGCGCCGTCCTCCCGCCGCGCCCGGCCGCCGAAGTCGGGCGCCAGAGACCCGCGACCCCAGAGAGCGGGGCCCGCCGAGGAAGTGGCCGGCACCACGGGCCTCGCGGAGCGCCGCCCAGTGCGCCCATCGTCCCGGTGCCGTCCGGGGCCGCCGCGGCGCGCGCTGACGCCGGGGGTCGAGGCTCCCCACCGACCCGCCGGAGCACGCGGCGCTTGCACCCGGGACCGATGACGGTGCATCCATCGCCCGATGACGCCGCCCCCCGATCCAATCGCCCGCGCCGCGAGCAAGCGCCCCCGAGGCTTCGCGGTGATCACCGACCCCTTCCGCTACGGCGCCCGGGCCGCCGAACTGGTGTGGCAGACGAGCCGGCCGCTGACCGTCGCCCTGTTGGCGCTGACCTTGGTGGCGGGCGTGCTGCCGGCCGCGGTGGCGTGGGCGGGCAAGCTGATCGTCGACGCGGTGGTGCTGGCGGCGCAGACCGGCGCGGCGGCCGATCGCTGGCAGGCCCTGGGCTACGTGGCGCTCGAGGGTGGCCTGGTGGCGGTGATGGCCGGCGTGCAGCGCGGCCTGTCGGTCTGCCAGTCGCTGTTGCGGGCGCTGCTCGGGCAGCGGGTCAACGTGATGATCCTCGAGAAGGCGCTCACGCTGACGCTCGAGCAGTTCGAGGACGCCGATCTCTACGACCGCATGACCCAAGCCCGGCGCGAGGCGTCGATGCGCCCCCTGAGCCTCGTGATGCGCAGCCTCGGCCTGGTGCAGAACGGCGTCTCGCTCGTGACCTACGGTGGCCTGCTGCTCGGCTTCTCCGGCTGGGCCGTGCTGGTGCTGGTGGTCGCGGGTCTGCCGGCCTTCTTCGCCGAGGCGAAGTTCTCGGGCGAGGCCTTCCGGCTGTTCCGGTGGCGCTCCCCCGAGACGCGCAAGCGCGCCTACCTCGAGGTGCTCATGGCCCGCGAGGACTACGCCAAGGAGGTGAAGCTCTTCGACCTCGGCCCGCTCTTTCTTCAACGATTTCATGACATCTTCGAGACGCTCTACCCCGAGGACCGCGACCTGACCATCCGCCGCGGGGCCTGGGGCTTCGGGCTCGGACTGCTGAGCACGATCACCTTCTACGGGGCCTACGCCTGGATCGTGGTCGAGACGGTCTGGGGGCGCCTCACGCTGGGCGAGATGACGATGTACCTGCTGGTCTTCCGGCAGGGTCAGGCCGCCTTCTCGGCGAGCCTCTCGGCGGTGGGCGGCATGTACGAGGACAACCTGTACCTGTCGAACCTGTACGCCTTCCTCGAGCAGCCCGTCCCGGTCGAGGCCGGCGTCGGGACCGTGGGCCCGGAACCCAAGGACGGCCTGCGCTTCGAGGGGGTCAGCTTCACCTACCCCGGCGCCGACACGCCCGCGGTGCGCGATCTGACGCTGCACGTACGCCCCGGCGAGCGCCTCGCCCTGGTGGGGCACAACGGATCGGGCAAGACGACGCTCATCAAGCTGCTCACCCGCCTGTACAGCCCCACCGCGGGGCGCATCCTGCTCGACGGGCTCGACCTCGCCGACTGGCAGCCGGCGGCGCTGCGCCGACGCATCGGGGTGATCTTCCAGGACTTCGTGCGCTACCAGCTCACCGTCGGCGAGAACGTCGGCGTCGGCGACGTGGGGTACTTCGAGGACGAAGAGCGCCGGACGCGCGCCGCGGACAAGGGCATGGCGCTCCCCTTCGTCGAGGAGATGCCCGATGCCTTTGCCACCCAGCTCGGTCGGTGGTTCAAGGGTGGGCGCGAGCTCTCCATCGGGCAGTGGCAGAAGGTCGCGCTCTCGCGGGCGTTCATGCGCGAGGGCGCCGACATCCTGGTGCTCGACGAGCCCACGGCCGCGATGGACGCCGAGGCCGAGGCGCAGATCTTCGACCGCCTGATGGCGCTGACGGCGGACCAGATCGCCATCCTGATCTCCCATCGCTTCTCGACGGTACGCATGGCCGATCACATCGTGGTGCTCGACGCCGGCCGGCTGGTCGAGCAAGGCACCCACGAGGCCCTCGTCGCCCACGGCGGCGTCTACGCGCACCTCTTCGCGCTGCAGGCGGCGGGCTATCAGTGAGGGGCCCGCCGCTCACAGGTTGGTCAGCGCGTCGTCGGCCTTCGACTCGAGCGAGGGCCCCGGATCGATGATCGCGAGGCCGTCGCGGCCCACGCGGGTGGGCGACGGCGGCGGCGGTTCGCCCAAGGTGCGCGCCGAGGCCTCGGGGGGCTCGCAGTCCTCAGAGCCCGGCGCGCCGCTCAGCGCCCCTACCAGCGCGGCCCCGTTGAGGTTGAAGCTGCCCAGCACCACCTCGCCGCCGGGCAGCTCGACGATGCTCGTCACGTCATCGTCGAGCAGCCCGTCCTCGACGGTGTAGGTCACGATCGGCGTGCAGGGCAGGTAGGGCCGGCAGTCGCGCGCGTCGAGCAGGGCGAGCCCGCCACCGTCGCCGCCGCAGAGATCGAGGGTCCCCACCCAGACTGTGCCGTCGTCACGCGGCAGCAGCGCGGCGATGTCTTCGTCGGGGAGGCCGGTGCTCAGGTCGAAGAGCTGCCAGGTGTCGTCGCCGGGCTCCGTCGGCGTGCCGGCATGGTCCAGGCGCCAAAGTCCCTTCGAGGTGCCGATCCAGATGTAGCCGTCGGGACCCGCGGCGATGCTGAGCGCGTCGTCACCCAGGCCGCCGGGCAGGGCCAGGTGGGCCCAGCGGTCATCGCTCCGATCGTCGGGCGTGCTGTTGGGGTCGAGCACCGTCACCGTGTTGCCCGACGCGCCATCCTCGGTCAGGTCGAAGGACGCGAGCCAGACGAAGCCATCGTCGTTGACGGTGAAGCGGGCGATCTGCGGATCGTAGGCGCCGTCGGACGGGAACTCGGTCCAGACGTCGTCGCTCGGGTCCAGCAGGGTGCCCTGGTGATCGACGTGGAACAGGCCGTCGAAGGTCGCGATCCACAAGCCGCGCTCGCCGTCCGGCGCGACGTCGCTCACGCAGTTGGCCAGGCCCGCCTCGAGCGTGTCGGCCGGGCGCAACATGCCGGGGTGAAACAGGCCGTAGCGGTCGTCGTCGCGGTCGAAGGGCGTGCCGCCGTCGTCCAGCCAGGAGAGGCCGCGGAACATCGCGCCCACGAAGACACCCCCCTGGGCCGCCCGCACGGTCAACACCGACTGCCCAGCCGGCTGCTGCTGATGCTCCAAGCCGCCCTCACCCTGCCAGGGGCGACCGCGGGGTGGCGCGAAGTCGACTTGATCGATGGCATGCCCGCCAAAGACGGCGAAATGATCGTCGGTGGGATCGACGCGATCCTCGCCCAGGTCGTAGGCGACGAGGCCCTGCTCGGGCGTGCCGAGCCACAGCAGGCCGGGCCGCTCGGGATCGGCGGACACCGCGGTGACGTTGAGGTACACGCGTACGGTCTCGTCGCCGTGGAAGGTGGTGCCATCATCGAGGATGGCGGTGTAGCGCAGGCTGTGGTCGCCCTCGTCCCAGGCGCGCGTCGGCAGGCCCACCTCGACGGCCACGGTGGCACCGCGCGCGGCCTCGACCTCGACCTCGGTGACCAGCACGCCGTCGCGCTCGAGGCGCAGCCCCCGCACGGCGCGGTCGGATCGTGGACGCACGTTCACCGTGGCGGTGTGTCGGCCGAACTTGAAGAGGTCGAGGTCGGTCACGGGGGACAGCAACCGCTCCCAGCCGCCGGGGACGGTGGAGGACGCGTAGTCCACCCACAGATCGCCGCCCTCGGGGTCATCGCGCGTGGCGCCGGGGACGCCTGGATCGTCGCCGGCCGCGCGCGAAGGCTCGGCGTTGGGGTCGTCGTGGACCGGGTTGCGCGCGCAGGCCGTGAGGGTGAGGGCGAGGGCGAGGGCGGCGTGGCGGTTGGTGGGCATGTGCTCCTCCGGGGGCTGAGTTCCCCCGGGCGGTTACACGGCGCGTGCCATCGTCAGATCGCGCCCCCGAAGCCGAAGTTGACGACCAGATCCTCGATCGCGATGAAGCTGCGACGCTCCTCGAAGACGTGGCCGACGATGCCGCCCTGCCAATCGAAGATCCAGCCGTCCATGGCGAGGCGCTGCCCCACCACGAGGCCCGCGCCCGGCGCGCCGTCGTAGATCTCGAAGGTGGGCGCCATGTGGGCGCCGCCGCGGCGGGTGTCGCCCTCGTAGTACCAGCGCAGCTGAGCCGCCGCGCGCCCATGGAGGGCCGGCTCGCCCAGGCCCCAGGGGTTGAGATCACCGTAAGCGCCGAGGGCGAAGGCGTCGGCGATGGGCAGCTCGGCCTGAAGGCCCACCCACGTGGGCACGATCAGCGTCAGTCCCATGTGGCCGGTCAGCACGAAGGGGCGTGGGCCGGCCTCCCGACGCGGCGCGGCGGCGGCGGCGAAGGGCGCCGCGAGCGCGAGGCTCGCGGCGAGGACCCGTCGCATCGGGCTCAGTGAGCGCAGGAGGCGCGGGTCGTCTCGAGCGCCTGCTTCAGCGCCTCGACGTCGCGTCGGAGGGCGTCGACCTCGGCCTGCTGGGCTTGCACCGCGGCCACCGCGAGGCTGGTGTAGCCATAGAGATCCACCTGCTCACCGTTGGCGCGGACGGCCGGTCCGGGGACGCCGTCGTCGATGATGAAGCCCAGGTGCTCGGGGGCCGACGCGACCTCGTCCTTGTAGCGCCAGCGCGCCAGCTTGATGCCACGCACGGCGTCCGCGACGCGACGCAGATCCTCCGACGCGAGGTAGCGGATCCCGGTCTTCTGGTCGCGCTTCGATCGCGGGCACGGGCCGCTGCGCGGATCGACGGTGGTGCAGAGCAAGCGGGCGTTGCACCCGTCGCCTGGATCGCAGAGCGCGCCGTCTGCGTTGCAGGCCTGGCCCTCGAGCTGGGGGTCGCAGGGCGGGATGCCCTCGACCGGCGTGTTGCCCCGACAGACGGGGTCGCCGCAGGTGAGGTACCACTGCGGGTGGCCTTCCTGGGGCACGCAGGTGCCGCCGTTGCAGTCGTCGGTGCAGAACCAGCCGCTCTGCGGATCACAGCCGCAGTTGGACGAGATGCAGGCGTCGGGCAGGTCGACGCAGGCCTGACCGTCGGGGCAGCCGTTCTGGCGGCACCCCGCGGGGTTGGGTCCCTCACAGATCTCGGGCGCGGCGCAGACGCCGCCGCCGCAGTCGGGCAGACAGGCCCACGCGCCGATGCTCGCGTCGCACATGCAGCCCGACGACGCGCACTCACCCTCCCGCGGGGGTCGGCAGGTCTCACCGTGCGGGCAGTCGGCGTCCGCCCCGCAGCCGGCGGGGTTGGGCAGCGCACAGGGGCTG
>CALBMW010000306.1 GCA_937896275.1 uncultured Myxococcales bacterium | reverse complement strand
CCCCCGGCGACGGGCTCGCAGCGGGCGCAGGCGGGATCGCAGCGGCTGCCGGCCGGACAGTCGCCGCCGCAGACGCCATCCTGGCCGCGCGCGCACTCCACGATCGCGCAGGCCGCGCAGTCACCGTCGCAGCGCTGGCCTTTGGGGCACCGGTCCACGCAGGCCGCGCCGTCGAGGGAGCGCGCGCAGGCGCCGTCGGTCGCGGGGACGCAGCCCCGGCAGGCGGCGTCACAGATCAGGTCGCCGGGGCAGGCGTCGAAGCACACGCCGTCGACGCCGCGGCACGGCCACCCGGGGATGGGTTCGCAGGCGGCGCAGTCGACGTCGCAGCGTGACCCTTCGGGGCAGGTGTCGACGCAGGCGCCCTCGGCCGCGGGGGCGCAGGGCGCGGGAGGCGCGGCGGCGTCGGGCGCCGCGGCGTCGCCGGCGTCAACCGCCACCCCCCGGTCCGCGACCATGGCCGGCCCGGCGTCGGGCGCCCGCGTGGCGTCCGCGGACGCATCGGTACGCCCGGCCGCGTCGGCCAAGGCGTCGGGCTGCGTGGCGGCCTCGGACCGCGTGGCCGCGTCGACCGTGGTGACCGCCGCGTCACCGCCGCGATGAACGACGCCCTCGTCGCAGGCCACGGCCATCGACGACAACGCGATGAGCAGAGGAAAGTGTCGCATCGGCCCCCCCGGCATGCCCCAGGCTGCTGCGCGCCCGGATGCGCGCGCC
The DNA here is from genome assembly GCA_937896275.1 of uncultured Myxococcales bacterium. Lineage (GTDB taxonomy): Bacteria > Myxococcota_A > Bradymonadia > UBA7976 > UBA1532 > JACKDN01. The sequence continues at coordinate 7,826 of CALBMW010000306.1, read as the reverse complement.
GGCCCGCCCTGGAAATACGACCAGGACGCCGAGGATGACAAGGCCTGTGGGAAGAAGAGGGGCCCCGGGGGGTCCAGCGAGTGGTCACTTGCCGGCGCGGGTCTCCCAGACGAAGCTGTCGAGCGAGCCGCCCGTGAAGTGCATCAGGACCCGGCCGTCGTCGCGCTCGACCTGGACGCGGCGGTCCTGTTCGCGGCTGATCTCCTTGGCCATCGCGACCGCCTCGGCGCGCCCCTGCACACTCTGCATGTCGGTGCCGATGGTCACCAGGAAGACGCGGTCGGGCGTCTCTTCGTCGTCGTCTTCGTGGCGGAGCCGATCGTATTGGTCGCTCATGCGGGTTCCCTAAATCTCGAGCCGACCACGCAGGTCGGGCTGGGCGCGGCGGCGGGCCGCGCTGAAGGGGGCGCACGTTAGTGACGTGGACCCGTGGCTGTCAAGGGCGCTGTGCCTGGGAAGCGAAGCGCCGCGCCGCGCGTCCCGGGGGCGCTCGCGGCGGTGACGGCGTCCTTGCCGGTGCCGGGCGGGGCGTCCACAATTGGTGGCCCGGAGGGGGCATGTCAGAGGGTACGCGCATCGCCGGTCGCTACCGGCTCCTGAGCCGGGTGGGCCGCGGCGGCATGGGCGTGCTGTGGGCCGCCCGCGACGAACGATCGGGGCTCCCGGTCGCGATCCGCCTGCTCGAGCGCGGGATCGAGGATCCCTCGCGCGTCGCGCACTTCCGGGCCAGCGCCCTGGCCGCCGCACGCCTCGATCACCCGCACCTCGTGCGCGTCCTCGACGAGGGCCACGATCCGGCGGGGCCGTTCATCGTGAGCGCGTGGATCGACGGCGTGCCCCTCTCGGCCTGGCGCGGCGCACAGCCACCGTGGGGCTTCCTCAAGCCGGTCTTCGCGCAGATCTGCGACGCCCTGGCTTATGTGCACGCGCGCGGCCTGGTGCACCTCGACCTGCGGCCGGGCAACGTGCTGATCACCCAGCACGGCGACGGACCCCGCGTTCGCCTGGTGGACGTGGGCTGCGCGCGCATCGACGACGGCTGGTCCGATCGCGAGCACGGCGCGCGCGCGACACTCAAGTACCTGGGTTCATTGCGTTATATGGCGCCCGAGGTGGCCGACTCGCCCCCTTGGCGCGTCGGGCCCTGGAGCGACCTCTACAGCATGGGCCTGCTGCTGTGGGAGCTGCTGTGCGGCGCCCTGCCCTTCGCCGAACAGGCGGGCATCGCCCTGCTGCTGCGCCGGGCCAGCCTCGAGGCCCCTCTCCTTCCGCCCGAGCGTGGGGCGCCCCACCACGGCACGCTGTCCAACCTGCTGTCGCGCATCCTGGCGCGCGCGCCCGAGGACCGACCCACCGGCGCGGCCCAGGTGCGACGCACGGTCGAGAGCCTCGCCGGTGAGCCCTGCTGGTTCGATCCGCTGCCCCGCGCGCGCTTCCGCCAGGAGGACTTCGATCCGCGTCGCGCGACGGCCGCGGCCTTCCCCCTGTGGCCGCTGACGAGCGGCCCGCTGGTTGGGCAGGACGCCGCGCTCAGCGCCGCGTGGCAGGCGGTCCAGTCGGTCGTGGCCGGCTACGGCAGCCGCCTGGTGGTGATCGAGGGCCCCACGGCGGCCGGAAAATCGATGCTCGTCGACACGATCGTCGAGCACACCGCGCGGCGCGGCTCGGCGCGGGTGTGGTCGGCCCACTTCGCGCCCGGCGCCGCGCCCGGGACGGGCCTCTCGGGCGCCCTGGAGGATCTGCTCCGCGCCGCCAGCACCGACGCCGAGGGCGTGGCGGCCCGCGCGAAGGAGCTGGGGCTGCTCGCCGGCGCCGATCCGCAAGGCCTCGTCGAGGTGCTGCCCGGCCTGCTGCGCCCCGATCCGACGCCCCACGTGCGCCCCCGCAACGAGCCCGACCCAGGCGTCGAGATGGGGACGATCGGCTCGGTCCACATGGTGGCCGGCACCTTCCTCGAGCTGCTGCGCCGGGCCGCCGCCAACGACGCGATCCTGCTGCGCCTCGACGACGTGCACCACGCCACCGGCCCCGAGGGCATCGACCTGATCGATCGTGTGCTGGCCGACGGCGAGCTGTCGGTGTGCGTGATCGCCACCGCGCGCACCGGCCAGCCCGGCACCGAGGCGCTGCGGGCGCGCTTCCCCCCCGATGCTCACTGCGCCTGGATCACGCTGCCGCGCCTGGGCGGCGACGCGCTGCGCCTGTTCCTGCGCGCGCGCCTGGGGCTGGCCGCGCCGGACGAAGCGCGGGTGCTCGCGGCGCTCGACGACACCCCCGAGCTGGTGCGGGGCGTCACCGACTGGCTGCTCGACGGCCACCTCGTGGTGGGCGAGGACGGCCTGCGCCTGGCGCCGGGGACCGTCGTGCCCGAGTCGATGCACGAGGTGCTCGGCGCCCAGATGAGCGCCCTGCCCAACCACGGGCGCGACGCGCTGGTCGCCGACGTGGTGGTCGGCCTGGCGTTCGCGCAGATCCCGCTGACGCCGCGCGTGCTCGACGCGCTGCGGGCCGAGGACGCCCACCGTCCCTTCGACCGGGCGCTGCTGGCGGCGGAGCGGGCGCGGCTGATCGTGCGGCGCCCGATGGGCAGCTGGGTCTTCGCGCACCAGGGGGTGGTGAGCTGGCTGGTGCAGCACGCCGGTGAGCGCGCCGCCAGCTGGCACACCCGCTGGCTCGCCGTGCTCGACCGGCTCGAGGGCAACGGCCGCGGGCGGCTGGGCATCGAGCGCGCGCACCACGCGGCGCAGCTGGGCGACACCCCGCGAGCCCTGCAAGCGCTGCTCGAGGCGGCGGGCTGGGCGCTGAGCCCCGGCCAGCCGGCCTTGGAGCGTGGCATCCTGGCGGCCCAGCGCGCGGTCTCGCTGGCCACCGCGGTGTGTCAGCCGGTGGCCGCCTCGCGGGCCCATCGAGTGCAAGCGGAGCTCCTGCGGCAGGCAGGGCGACTGGCCGCCGCGCGCCAGAACCTGGTCGACGCCGAGGCCCACCTGGGGGGCGATCCGGCCCCGGTCGAGCGGGGCTGGGTGCACCTGACGCGCGGCTGGCTGCTCATCGACGAGCGCGATCTGCGCGGCGCCGAGGTCACCTTTCACCAAGCCCGCGAGCTGTTCGAGCAGGGCCATGACCAGGGCGGCGTGTGCTGGAGCTACCTGGGCCACGCGCAGATCGCGAGCCTCGAGCAGCAGCACCCGCTGGCCCGGACGTTGGGGCGCCAGGCCGAGGACGGCTTCAGGGCGCTGGGCGCGATCCGGGGGACGCTGGCTGCCCAGCTGCTGCGAGCCCACGCCGCCGATCGCGCGGGCGATCACCCCACCGCCCAGCGACGCTACCAACGCCTGCTCGACACCGCCGACGCGCGGCGCTGGCTGCTCGAGTCGACCACCCTGCGGCTGCACCTGGCGCGCCTGGACTTGGAGCTGGGCCGCCCACACGACGCGCTGGAGCGCCTGCAGAGCGCGGCCTATGTGTGCGACGCCGTTCGCCTCGTGCGCCTGCGCGAGTGGATCGACGCCGTGCGCCCCGGCGCGCTGGCGGCCGCCGGCGATGCTCACGCCGCCCGGACCGCCCTGCACCAGGCGCGGCTGCCCAACCCGCGGCTGTGCCACGCGGCCGCCCGCGCACTCCGCGCCGCCCTCCGGGTGCCCACCGCCGCGCTCGATCCGGAACTCGAGGCGGCGCTCGTCCGCTGGGCGAACCAGGTGGACGCCTACGCAGAGCAGCCGGTCGACGTGGGGATGCCGGACTCGACCGTCCCGCCGCTGTGAGCCTGCGGTCCTACGCAGCGGCGTGACGCGCGCCCACCCGCACCACGAAGCGCGCGCCCGGCTCGCCCGGGTTGGCCAGGGTGAGGCGCCCGCCGTGGGCCTCGGCGATCTTGCGGCACAGCGCCAAGCCCAGCCCCGTCCCCTTCTCGCGCGTGGTGTAGAAGGCGTCGAAGATTTGGGCGGCCACCGCCGCGGACACCCCCGGTCCGTCGTCGACCACCTCGAAGCCGTCGGGGCTGCGCCGCAGGAGCACCTCGGTCGCGCCCGCCTGCTGGGCGTTGCGCGCCAGGTTCAGGACCAGGCGCCGCAGCTGCTCTCGATCCCCGTTCACCGCGCCAACGCCCGCTGCCTCGGCGCGCACCGGGAAGTCGAGCAGGCCCGCCACCTCGAAGGCCAGATCGGCCAGCTCGACCGGCGCCGGATCGACGGGCTTGCGGCGCGCGAACTCGAGGAACTCCTCGACGATGCGCTCGAGGACGGTGAGCTCGCTCTGCACCCGCGCCAGGAGCTCGAGCTCGGCGTCGCGCCCGGCCAGATCCTCGCGCAGCAAGCCCACGAACAGCGACATGCCGCCCAGGGGGTTGCGCACCTCGTGGGCGATGCCGCCGAGCATCATCTGCATCTCGCGGTCGCGCTGGAGCAGGGCGTCGCGCATCTCGTCCATGGTGCGGGCCAGCACCGCGATCTCCTCCGCGCCGCCGTAAGCGTTCACCGGCGCGTCCAGATCGCCAGCACCGATGCGCGCGGCGGCGTCGGCCAGCCGCTGCAGCGGGGCGCTCAGCGCGCGTCCGAACACCAGCACCAGGATCGCGAGCGCCGCCGACGCCACCGCGGCCAACCCGATGATCCAGTCCCGCCAGGCGTCGAGCGCGGCGTAGTCCACCGCGCTGCCCTCGACGCCCAGCACCGCGACCACCTGACCCTCGTTCACGATGGGCGCGAAGCCGCGCTTGAAGCGCTGCCCGTCGAGCGCGGTGTAGAGGACCGAGGCCGCGGTCTCGCCCCGGCCGACGCGCTCCAGCTCGGCGCGGTCCTGCGCCAGGTCGCGATCCGGGGTGCCGGGCGCCGGCGCGTCGGGCGCCGTGTCCACCAGCGAGACGCCGTCCAGGGTTGCCAGGAAGAGGCGCCGCGCGTCGACCCGCTCGGCCACCTTCTGAAGACGCGCGCGCAGGTTGGCGTGGGTGTGGTCGTTGCCCGGGCGATAGCGCGCCACGATGCCCGCGGGCATCAGGGCCGCGGTCGCCGCCGCCGTGTCCCGCAGGCGCGCGCCGACCTCGTCCTCGAGCGCTGCGCGCGCAGCGAAGAAGGCCAGCACCAGCAGGCCGACCAGGGCCAGCAGCGAGGGGCCCAGGAAGGCGAGCGACATGCGGGCGCGAAGAGAGCGGGGCCAGGCGCGCATCGGCGCGAGGATACCCCGCGGGCGGGTGCGGGCGCCCACTTTCACCGCATCGCGTTTGCCGGCTCGCGCGCCCGACGATGATGAGGTAGCATCCTCCCGTTCCCTGGTCGGAGGATGCCATGCACCGGCTGCTCGCCGTCTGCTTCCTATTGGCCGCCTGCACGCTGTCGTGCGGTGAGGCCGACGACAACGTCGCCTGCGACAACGACGAGGACTGCTTCGCCAATGAGGCGTGCGTCTCAGAGCGCGAGGGTCAGCAGACCGTCTGCAAGCTGAAGGCGGGCGAGGCGTGCATCCGCCCCAGCCAGTGCGAGGTTCCCCTGAACTGCTACCAGGGTTTCTGCGGCGGCTACCGACCCGATCGCTGAGGCCGGGGCGGGGGGCGCCGTTGGGTGCTCGATTGGGTCGCGGCGCCGTCGATCGGAGCGCCGCGGCGCGGGTCGAGCCTCAGCCCGACGCGAACAGCCCGCCCAAGACGAAGACTACGAAGACAAAGCGCCCCATGCTGGATCTCCCCAATGTGTCGTGTGCACGAGGGACGCGGGCGCTCCACCCGCTTTGCGAGCCGGCGCGTGGATAAATCCGTGCGAACGCTCCCCACCCCCGAAGACGTCGTCGCCGCGGCCGCGCGCATCGCGCCGTGGATTCGCCGCACACCCATCGTGCGCGTGCAGGGCCCCGGGGCGCGGCCGGTGGTGCTGAAGCTCGAGAGCCTGCAGCGCTCGGGCTCCTTCAAGCTGCGCGGGGCGCTCAACAAGCTGCTGCGCCTGGGCAAGGACGCGCGCGCCGGGGTGATCACCGCCAGCGGCGGCAACCACGGCCTGGGCCTGGCCTGGGCCGGCTGGCTGCTCGGCGTGCCCGTGCAGGTGTGCGTGCCCTCGACCGTGCCGGCCATCAAGCGTCAGGCGCTGGCCGCCGCCGCGGCCGAGGTGCAGATCATCGACGGGGGCTACCCGGACGCCGAGCGCGCAGCGCGCAACCGTGCGCGCGCCGAGGGCCGCGCCTACGTGCACGCCTACGACGACGCCGACGTGGTCGCCGGCCAGGGCACCGCGCTGCTCGAGCTGATCGAGGACGCCCCCGACGTGGGCACGCTGGTGGTGGCGGTGGGTGGCGGCGGCCTGGCCGCGGGGGCCACGCTCGCGGCGGGTGGTCGCCGGGTGGTCGGCGTCGAGCCCTACGGCGTGCCGACCATGTACAACGCCCTGCGCGCCGGCAAGCCGGTCCGCCTCGACGCCATCGAGTCGATCGCCGCCGACAGCCTGGGCGCGGGCCTCGCCGGCGACATCCCCTTCCGGCTGTGCAAGGCGGGCCTCGATCGGGTCGAGCTCGTCGAGGATGCGGCCCTGCTCGACGCGCAGCGGTGGCTGTGGGAGCACCTGCGGCTGGTCGTCGAGTTGGGCGCCGCCGCGGGCCTCGCGGCCCTGGCCAACGGCCAACTCGATGGTGATCCCGCGCCCATCGGCATCTTGCTGTGCGGGGGCAACGCCGATCCCGGGCGCCTCAGTCCGCCAGCCAGTCCCGTGGGGTCGTGATCGCCTCGTAGAGCCGCGCCTCGTGGCTGCCCGGCGCCGGACGGTGGTCGTAGATCCACTGCACCCGCGGCGGCAAGGACACCAGGATCGACTCGATGCGGCCCTTGGTCTTGAGGCCGAAGATCGTGCCGCGGTCGTACATCAGGTTGAACTCGACGTAGCGGCCGCGGCGCATCTGCTGGAAGTCGCTCTCTCGCTCGCCGTAGGGCGTCTTCAGGCGCCGCTCGACGATGGGCAGGTAGGCCGGCAGGAAGGCGTCGCCCGCGGCGCGCACGAAGGCGAAGTTGGCCGCCGCGTCACGCCCCGTGTCCTCGGGCGTCAGCCGGTCGAAGAACAGGCCGCCGATCCCGCGATGCTCGTCGCGGTGCGGCAGGAAGAAGTAGTCGTCGCACCACTTCTTGAAGCGCGCGTAGTACCCGGGGTCGTGGGCGTCGCAGGCGGCCCTGAGCGTGGCGTGGAAGTGCCGCGCGTCCTCGTCGAACAGGTAGTACGGGGTGAGATCGGCGCCGCCGCCGAACCAGGCCACGCCGCCCTGCCGAATCATGCGGAAGTTCGCGTGCACCGTGGGCACATAGGGGTTGCGCGGGTGAAGGACGAGGCTGACGCCCGCCGCCCAGAAGGCCGTCCCGTCGCCGGGCAGCTCGGCGGCGAAGGCCTCGGGCAGCTCGCCGTGGACCTCGCTGAACATCACCCCACCCTTCTCGAGGAAGTCGCCCCCCTCCAGCACGCGCGATCGGCCTCCGCCCCCCCCGGCCCGTGTCCAGGCGTCCTCGCGAAAGCGCGCGGTCGGCTCGAAGGCTTCGAGGCCCGCGCAGATGCGGTCCTGCAACTGTTGGAAGAATTCGACGGCTTCGCGCTGCATCAGGATCCTCCGGTGCGCGGGGTGCGCCCCTTGTACCCGAAAGCCGCGGCCGGCTCGACCTACCAGCGTCGTTGACGCAGGCGCCGCCTTTCGCGAAGGATGGCGCCATGTACAGCCGGCACCTCGCGTTGGCCCTCGCGCTCGGGATCAGTGGCTGCGGCCTGGTGCTCGACGATCCTCTGCCCTTCCAGGCGCAGGGCCTCACCGACGCCGGCGCCACCGACGCCACCACGGGCGGCCTCGACGGCTCACGCCCCGACGGTACGGCC
>CALBMW010000305.1 GCA_937896275.1 uncultured Myxococcales bacterium | reverse complement strand
GCCCCCGCGCCCGCGCCGCCTCGATCAGCGTGAGGGCCCGCAGCGCGTCCTCCCCTCGGGCCAACGCGCCGGCGGGCCGACCGCGTGCCGCTGCGCAGAAGGCTGCAATCTGGGCGGCCAACGCGTCGCCGGGTCCACCCAGATCGATGCGCGCGCCGTCGGCCCAGAGCCGGCGTCGAGCCACCGGGGCGCAGCGGGCCGCGCGCAGTCGGGCCGAGCGTCCGTCGAGCGTCGCCAACTCCAGCCGCAGATCGTCCTCGCGGAAGCGCGCGCGCTCCACGCTGAGGGGCCCGCCCAGCAGCCACGCCGCGAGATCCAGATCGTGGACCAGCCAATCCAGATCGAGGGGCGCCGCCCCCGCCGCAGACGGGCCGAGCCGCCGCGCCACGAGGCGCCGAACCGCGCCCGGCGCCACGGTCAGGGCCGGGTTGAAGCGCTCGAGGAAGCCCACCGCCAAGACGCGATCGCGGCGCTCGGCTGCCGCCACCAGGGCCTCGGCCGTGGCGACGTCGAGGGCCAGCGGCTTCTCGACGAGCGCGTGCAGCCCGCGCGCGAGGGCGGCGCGGGCGACGAGGGCCAGGTTGCCCATGTCGACGGCGACGGTGACGGCCTGCACCCCCGCCGGCAGCGCCGCCACGCGGTCACAGGCCACCGCGCCGGGGTACAGGCCCGCCAGCGCGGCCGCGCGATCGGCGTCCACGTCCACCACGGCCGCCAGCCGAACCCCCGGCACCGCCGCGAGCTTGGCCGCGTGCAGGCGCCCCCAGCGCCCGGCTCCGACGACCGCGACCTGCATGCTTGCTCCCTCCGACGGCTGCGGCGACCGTGCTTGCTGCCGCGGCGACCGCGCTCGCTGCCGCGGCGACCGCGCTCGCTGCCGCGGCGACCGTGCTCGCTGCCGCGGCGACCGTGCTTACTGCCGCGGCGACCGCGCCGTCAACCGCGGCGGGCGTCGGGGTCTCGTGAGCGAAGCCCGGTGAACGTTCGTCCGATGCTCCGGGCCATCGCCGTGGCGTCGTCCAGGCCTCACCCGGCGCGGGCGGCCGACGCGCGATGGTGGGTAGCCGCCGACGCAGCAGGGGCGCGCAACCGCGAAGCGCCCTACGCACTTATCGGGCGAGCCCCCACGGCGCCAGGCCGAATTGACGCAGCGCGTCAGATGGCACGGGCTTTGCTGAAGCGCCGCGACGTTGCCAGCGCCGCGACGTTGCCAGCGCCGCGACGTTGCCAGCGCCGCGACGTTGACCGTTCGGAGGATCGCGATGAGCACGGCCCAGCCCCTACGTCACGACGCGCCTGCGCTCGAGCCGGGCGTCCGCAGCGACAAGGTCGCCGTCATCCTCAACAAGAACGCGAAGCGGGTCGGCGGCCGCGTGCGGCGCCGCGTGCTCGAGGCCGCCCCCCAGGCCGACGTCTTCTTCACCGAGAGCCTCGAGCAGGCCCGCTTCGTCTCACGGCGCGTGGTCGAGATGGGCTACGGGACGATCGTCACGGGCGGCGGCGACGGCACGGTCGCCAACACGCTGCACCAGATCCTGGCCGATCACGACCGGCTGGCCGCCGACCGCCCGCGCCCCCGCTTCGCCGTCTTGCGCCTGGGCACCGGCAACGCGGTGGCCGACTTCCTCGGCGCCCGCGACTACGCCGCGGATCTGCGCGACCTGCAGCACGCACAGACCATCCCCCTCGGCATGCTCAAATTCGATGGGCAGCGCCGCGCGACCTTCGCCGGGTTCGGGTGGGACGCCTATATTCTCAACAATTACGAACAGTTGAAGAGTGCTGCCGATCGCTTTGGCTTCACGCGCGCTCTGTTCAAGACGGTCGCGGGCTACTTGATCGCCGGGGTGGGCAAGTCGATGCCCGAGCTGGTCATCCGGCGCCCGTCGTGGAACGTGCGCGTCATCAACACCGGCGGCGTCGCGCTGCGGCGTGGGCCAGACGGTGAGGTCGCCGAGCGCTTCGCCCCCGGGCAAACCGTGTTCGAGGGCCGCACCCGGATGGCGTGCTTCGGCACCACGCCCTTCTTCGGCTTCAAGTTCAACATCATGCCGTACGCGGCCGCCACCCCCGGTCTGTTCCACCTGCGGCTCATCGACATGCACCCCGTGATGGCAGTGGCCAAGCTGCGCAGCGCGTGGAACGGCACGATGGTGGACGCCGGCCTGACCGACCTTCAGATGTCCGCCTGCCGGCTCGAGTTCGAGAGCGACGCCCCCTTCCAGGTGTCGGGTGACGCCGCCGGGCGTCGGCGATCCCTCGACGTGGCCTTCGACGGCACGGTCGACTGCGTTCACTACCCCCGCGCCTGACGGATCCACGACGACGGGGCCTGACGGGTCCACGACGACGGGGCCTGACGGGGCGCACCGCTTCGAGGGCGCCGGCGCCCGCGGCGATCAGCTCCGCCCCCATCGCCACCGCGCCCGCGCGGGCGCGCCGAATGGGCCTGGCCGACGCGAGGCGCGCAGGCCGTTGTCACCCGCACGCCGACCGTGCTAGAGAGTGCGGCCCGTCGACCTGCCCAGCGAGGTTGCAGATGCGCTTGTACGCAAGCCGGATTCCCGCCCTGATCACCGAGATCGTCGAAGCCCTCGTCCAGAAGGAGCTCGTCGAGATCGCGGCGCCGATGGTCAAGGAGGTCGAGCTCGACGTCGAGTCGGTGCTCAAGGAGTACCTGCGCGCCGAGCGGCAGCTGACCGACGAGGCCAAGGATCTCGCGCATCAGCGGGGCCTCGACTACAGCGCGCACCAGAAGATCAAGCGGCAGCTCGCCGAGCAGCGCAAGTTCGGGCTCTACGAGGACTCGGTGGCCTACATCGCCAACCAGCTCATCGAGACCTTGCTTCACAGCCAACACGTCGAGGAGATCTTCGGCGAGGACAGTGATCTTCGGGCGGCCGTGGCGCCGGTGCTCAAGCGCCACATGGCGCAGGCCGACGCGCTCGACCTCGAGGTGCGCAAGCGCATCAAGAACCTTCAGGAAGGCACCCAGGATTGGGAGATCCGCTACCAGCAGACGCTGGAGCGCCTCAAGACGGCGCGCGGCGAGGACTGACGCCCGTGGGCGGCGGCGACTACGCCGGGCCCTGATCTCCCCATCTCATCCAGGCCTCGAGCGCCGCTGCGCGCTCGGCCACCTTCTTCGAGCGCCCCTCCCCCTCCCCCGCCTTCTGCCCGTCGATCCACAGCTCGACGGTGAACAGCTTGTCGTGATCGGGGCCCTGCTCGCTGACCATGCGGTACTCCGGCGGCGCGCCGAAGCGAGCCTGCACCAGCTCCTGCAGACGGGTCTTGAAGTCGCGGTGCGCGAAGACGGGCTCGGGCTCGACGAGTCGGTCCTCGAAGTCGGCCTCGATCTGGCGTCGCGCAGTCTCGAGGCCAAGGTCCAGGTAGAGCGCGCCCAAGATGGCCTCGTAGGCGTCCGCGAGCAGCGAGTCCTTGTCGCGGCCGCCCGTGCGCTCCTCGCCCTTGCCCAGGCACAGCACCTCGCCCACCCCGCGCCTGCGGGCAGCGGCCGCGAGGCTGCGCGCGTTGACCAGGCTTGCCCGCAGGCGGCTCAGTTGCCCCTCCTCGACGTCCGGGTGGGCGGCCATGAGGGCCTCGGCGACGATGAGTCCGAGGACCGCGTCGCCCAGGAACTCGAGGCGCTCGTTGTACTGCGTCTGTCCCAGCAGCTCGTTGGCGTAGGACTTGTGCGTCACCGCGCGCTCGAGGCGCCCAACCGCCCCGTCCGCGTAGCCGAGCTGCGACGCCAGCGCCCTCAGGCGCGCCCGATCACCCTCGGCCACGGCCTGCCTCCGCTCGGTCGGGGGACGCCTCACAGAGCGCCCCGTCGATGAATCCCCCGCCCCACACGCGATCGCCGGCGTAGAGCACGACGGCCTGCCCCGGCGCGATGGCCGCCTGCGGCGTGTCGAAGACCACGCGCGCCTGCGCGCCGTCGACGAGGACCGTGGCGCCCACCCCGGCGTGCCGGTAGCGAATGCGCACCTGACCATGCACCGGGCCCGCCTCGGGGCGCCCCGAGACCCATCGCCAACGCGACGCCCGCAGGCCCGACGCCGACAGCGCCGCGCGCGGCCCGACCGTCACCCGACGGGCGTCGCCGTCGACCGAGAGCACGAACAGGCGCTCGCCGGTCGCGACGCCCAGGCCCTTGCGCTGCCCCACGGTGAAGCGATGGACGCCCCCGTGGGTGCCCAGCGCGCGGCCGTCCTGATGCACGATGGCGCCCGGCGCGGGCGCGTGGGCGGGGCCGGCGACCTGCTCCACGACGCGGGCGTAGTCGCCGTCCGGGACGAAGCAGATGTCCTCGCTGTCGTGCTTGTCCCAGGTCGAGAGCCCCAGGCGCCGCGCGTGATCGCGCACCGCGTCCTTGGACATCTCGCCGAGCGGGAAGCGCACCTGTGCCAAAGCGGACTGGTCGAGCCCGAAGAGGAAGTAGGACTGATCCTTGGCCTGATCGGCGCCCTTGCACAGCGCGAAGCCGCCGGCCGGATCGGGCTCGACGCGGGCATAGTGCCCCGTGACCAACAGATCGGCACCCAAGGCCCGCGCGCGCTCGAGCAGGGGCGCGAACTTCACGTGATCGTTGCAGGCCACGCAGGGGTTGGGCGTGAGGCCGGCCAGGTAGGTGCGCGCGAAGGGCTCGATGACGGCGGCGCGGAAGGCGTCGCGGTAGTCGATGACGTAGTGGGCGACGCCCAGGGTGTCGCAGACGGTGCGGGCGTCCATCAGGTCGTCGGGCGAGCAGCACGATGCGCTGCGGCCGGCGCGCTCCTCGGCCGTCGTGTCGCGCAGCTTCATGGTGAGCCCGACCACCTCGTGGCCCTGCTCGACCATCAGCGCGGCCGCCACCGACGAGTCGACGCCGCCGCTCATGGCCACGGCTACGCGCATGCCCGCCCCTCTGCGCGCGCCGCACGAGCGCGCGCGACGAGCCGCGGGAACACGTCGATGAAGCGCTCAACCTCGGCGTCGGTGTTGTCGCGACCCAGCGACAGGCGCAGGCCCCCGCGCGCCTCCTCGGTGGCCAGCCCGAGGGCGCGCAGCACCGAGGAGGGCTCGAGGGCGCCCGCGGCGCAGGCCGAGCCGCTCGAGAGGCAGATGCCCTCGAGATCGAGGGCCTGGAGCAGCTCGTCGCCCGGCAGGCCGTCGACGCGAAAGGCCAGGGTGTTGGGCAGCATGTCGGCGGGGCCCCCGGCGGCACCGTGGAAGCGCAAGCCCGGCAGGGTCGTGAGCGCCGCCCGAAGGCGCGCCCGCCGCGCCGCCACCGCGTGCGTCGCAGTGAGTGAGGCTGCCACGGCCTCGGTGGCCGCGACCCCCAGGCCAACGATCGCGGGCAGGTTCTCGGTGCCGGCCCGGCGCCCGCGCTCCTGGGGGCCGCCCGCCAGCGTCGGGCGCAGGGCCAGCGCGCGCGGCGCCCACAGCACGCCCACGCCGGACGGCGCGCCGATCTTGTGGCCCGAGACGACCGCGAGGGCGCAGCCAAGCGCCCGCACGTCGAGCGGCACCTTGCCCCAGGCCTGCACGGCGTCGCAGAGCACCGGCACGGGAGCCACCGCGCGGGCGATGTCCGCCACGGGGAAGATCGTCCCGATCTCGTTCTGCGCCGCCATGACCGCCACCAGCGCCGTGCGCGGCTCGATCGCCGCGAGGACATCCGCGACGGCGAGCCGACCCTCACCGTCCACGGGCACCCGCGTGACCCGCGCGCCGGCCACCGCGCAAGCGCCGAACACCGCCGGGTGCTCCACCGCGCTCGCGACGACATGGCCGCCCGCCGGCACGCGCCCCAGGATGGCCAGGTGCAGCGCCTCGGTGGCCCCGGAGGTGAAGACGAGGTCTGCCGCTGTCGCGCCCAACGCCTGCGCGACCTGCCGACGTGCCGCCTCGATGGCCGCGCGCGCCCGCCGCCCCGCCGCGTGCACGCTGCTGGCGTTGGCGGGTCCGGCGCGAAGCCAGGCCGCCGCCGCGTCGGCCGCGGCGGGCCAGGGTGTGGTGGTGGCGTTGTGGTCGAAGAAGATCACGGGCGGCGAAACCCTCTACCGTCGAAAACGGGCAAGGGTAACGGGCGGTTGCGCACGTTTCAACGTGGCTGGAACGAGGCGGCGTCGTCGACCCACATGCTCAACGGGGGGCAGGGGGGCGCGTCGGGACGGCCATCGTGACGCGGACGCCACCCGCCGGCGAGACCCCCACCGTCAACCGCCCACCGTGCAGACTGCAGGTGCGCTCGGCGATGGCCAGGCCCAGCCCGGCGCCCCCCACCCGCCGCGTCGCGCTGCCGTCCACCTGAAAGAAGGGATCGCACACGCGGTCGCGCTGCTCGGCCGGGATGCCGGCGCCCTCGTCGTCGACCACCAGCTCGAGGCTGCGGGTGTCGCCCTCGCCCTCGATCACCAAGCGGCCGGTCACCCGAATGGTCTGCCCCTCGGGACCGAACTTCAGCGCGTTGTCGAGCACCTGTCGCAGCGCGTCCGCGAGGCGCCCTGCGTCCACGACCACGGTCTCGAGGGGCTCGAGCGCGACGTCGAGGATGACCCGCCGCTCGGCCGCACGGTCCCGCACCGCGGCGACCGCGTGGTGGACCAGGCGCGCCGGATCGACGGCCGATCGCTCCAGCGACACCGCCCCGGTGGCGAAGCGGGTGACGTTGAGCAGGTTGTCGATCAGGCTCTTGAGCCGGATCAGCGAGCCGTCCATGCGGGCCAGGACGCCCTTCTGTCCATCCGTCAGCGGCCCGAGCTCAGCGCCGTTGAGCATCTTCACGTAGCCCAGCAGCGGCGTGAGCGGGGTGGACAGCTCATGACTCACGTTGCGCAGCACCTCCATCTTGAGGCGATCGACCTCGCGCAGGCGCTCGTTGGCCCGCGTGAGCTCGCGCACCTTGGCCTCGAGGTGATCGACGACGCGACGGTTCTCCTCGACCAACTGAGTGGTGCGCTCGGCGTCGGTGACCGTCTCGCGCTTGCCGCCGAGGAACGCGCGTAGCTCGTCGACGAAGGTCGCCATGTGGATCGGCTTGGTCAGAAAGCCGTCAAAACCCAATGAAATCGCGCGCTTGCGGCCTCCCTCGGCGGTGATGGCCACCACGGGGATGTCGGCGACCCGGGGATCGCCCTTGAGCTTGGTCACCACCGTGTAGCCGTCGAGGCCCGGGATGTTGATGTCGACCAGGATCAGATCCGGGCGCATCTCGAAGGCCAGCTCGATGCCCGTGAGCCCGTCCGCGGCGTCGGTCACGGTGAAGCCGCGCGACTCGAGCAGCTTGCGCACGAGCAGGCGATTCTCGCGGCGATCCTCGATGTGCAGAACGTTCATGGTCGAACCTCCCCGCCCAGAGCGGCGTCCACCACGGGCAGCAGGGCCAGGAGGGCGTCGCGGTCCTGCGCCAACTCGGGCTGGGCCCAGGCCCGCTCGAGCAGTGCATCCAGGATACGCCCCACGCGGGGTGACGGCGGCAAGCCCAGCGCCCGCATGACGTCCTGTCCGTCCACGGGGAGCTCGCGCGTCGCGTGGGGTCCTGTCAGGGCGCCGAGCTCGATGGCGCGCGCCCACAGGGCGGCCCACGCCGGTGCGTCCGCTCGCGCGGCCCGGTAGGCGAACCACTCGGCCACCGCGCCGCGTCCGACCGAGGCGACGAGGCGGCGCACGGCCGCGTCGTCCCGCGCTGCGCCGGGGGCCTCGTCGCGAAACCGCAGCAGGTGAAGCGTGTCGCGGCGCTCGGCGTTGGAGAACTTCAGGCGGCGCATGGGCGCGTCGGCGTCGGCCACGTCGTGCAACATGATCGCGAGGCGAGGCACCAGGCCGCTGGGCGCCTCCTGCAGCGCGGCGAGTGACACCCGCCACGCGTCCGGCGGCATGGCCGCGACCTCGGGCCAGAACTCGGCCAGCAGGGACGTGTCCCGCAGGGCCGCCAACCCCCACGCGGCGCGCGGGGCGCGCAGCGTCTTGACCAGCTCGACCTGCACGCGCTCGGCGCTGACCTTGCGGAAGGTGGCCAGGGTCTCGGGGATGGCGTCGCGCGTGGCGGGGTCGAGGGCAAAGTCGAGCACCGTCGCGAAGCGGATCGCGCGCATCGGGCGCAGGCCGTCCTCGCTGAACCGCGCGATCGCGTCGCCGACCGCCCGCACGCGCCGAGCAGTGAGATCGTCGCGCCCGCCGAAGGGATCGACGACGAGGTCGGCCTGGGGATCCCACGCCATCGCGTTGATCGTGAAATCGCGCCGCGA
This sequence comes from uncultured Myxococcales bacterium, assembly GCA_937896275.1. Classification (GTDB taxonomy): domain Bacteria; phylum Myxococcota_A; class Bradymonadia; order UBA7976; family UBA1532; genus JACKDN01. Next base: position 308 of record CALBMW010000305.1, on the reverse strand, counting down.
CAGATCGTCCGCCAGCACCCGCGTATAGTGCACCGCGTCCGGATGGCGGCCATCGGAGTAGCCGCGCTCGACGCGGAAGGTGGTGACCTCGACGTGGAGACCGTCGTCGACCACCGTGATCGTGCCGTGCTGGAGACCGGTGGGCACCGCCCGGCGGAAGAGCGCCAGCACCGCCTCGGGCAACGCGTCGGTGGCCACGTCCCAGTCGTTGACGGGACGCCCGAGCAGCCGATCGCGCACGCAGCCGCCCACGAACCAGGCCTCGTGACCGGCGGCGTGCAGGGCGGCGACGACGCCCAGCGCGGCGG
>CALBMW010000304.1 GCA_937896275.1 uncultured Myxococcales bacterium | reverse complement strand
GGTCGGTGACGCCGCGCAACGCGGTGAGGAAGCGATCGGCCGCGTCGATGTGGCGCAGGTCGTAGCCGAAACGGTCGCCGAACACGCGCACCACCTGCGTCGCCTCGCCCGAGCGCAGCACGCCGTTGTCGACGAAGACGCAGGTCAGGCGGTCGCCGATGGCCTGGTGGATCAGAGCCGCCGCCACCGCCGAGTCGACGCCGCCGGAGAGACCGCACACGACGCGGGCGCCGCCGACCTGGGTGCGGATGCGGTCCACGGCCTCGTCCACGAAGCGCGCGGGCGTCCAGTCGCCCGTGAGGCCGGCGCCGTCGAAGAGGAAGTTGCGCAGCATGCGGGCGCCGCGGGGCGTGTGGGCGACCTCGGGGTGGAACTGGACACCCCAGATGCGACGGGCGCGGTCGGCGACGGCGGCGATCACGCCGTCATCCGAGCGGGCGAGCACTTCGAAGCCGGGGGCGGGCGTGGCGACATGATCGCCGTGGCTCATCCAGACCTGGGCCCGGGCCTCGTCGAGGTGTGCGAGCAGGTCGCGGTCGTCGTCGATGCGGATCCACGCGCGACCATACTCGCGCGCCGCCGACCGGGCGACGGTGCCGCCCAGCGTCCGGGTGAGCACCTGGAGGCCATAGCAGATGCCCAGGATGGGTACGCTCAGCTCGAGGATCGCGGTGCTCAGGCGTGGCGCGTCATCGGCCGTGACGCTGGCCGGGCCTCCGCTCAGGATCACCGCGGCCGGCCTGCGCGCGGCGATCTCGCTCGGCGGGGCGTCGAAGGGCAGGATCTCACAGTAGACGTTGAGCTCGCGGACGCGCCGGGCGATGAGCTGCGTGTACTGACTGCCGTAGTCGAGCACCAGAACGGTCTGGTGGGTCGCCATGGATGCCCTCTCAGTCGATGCGGTAATTGGGCGCCTCTTCGGTGACGACGACGTCGTGCACATGCGACTCGCGCAGGCCCGCCGCGGTGATGCGTACGAAGCGCGCCTCAGTGCGCAGGGTGGCGATGTCGGGGCAGCCGGTGTAGCCCATGCCGGCGCGCAGGCCGCCGACGAGCTGGTAGAGCGTGTCCGCGAGGGGGCCGCGGAAGGGGACGCGCCCTTCGATGCCCTCGGGCACCAGCTTGCGATCCTCGGCGTCCGCCTGGAAGTAGCGGTCCTTGCTGCCCTGCTTCATGGCGGCCAGGCTGCCCATGCCGCGGTAGGACTTGTAGGAGCGCCCCTGGTAGAGCACCACCGTCCCCGGCGCCTCGGCGGTGCCCGCGAGCAGGCTGCCGATCATCACGACGTCGGCGCCGGCGGCGATGGCCTTCACCACGTCGCCACTGAACTTGATGCCGCCGTCGGCGATGATCGGCACCCCGCGCCGGCGCGCGGCCGCGGCGCAGTCCATGATGGCGGTGATCTGGGGGACGCCGCAGCCGGCGACCACGCGGGTCGTGCAGATCGAGCCGGGCCCGATGCCGACCTTGATGCAGTCCGCGCCGGCGTCGACGAGGGCGTCGACCGCCTCGGCGGTGGCCACGTTGCCGGCGACCACGTCGAGGTCGGGGAAGGCGGCCTTCAGCGCCCGCACGGCGTCGAGCACGCCGCGGCTGTGGCCGTGCGCCGTGTCCACCGCCACCACGTCCACGCCCGCCGCCACCAGCGCGGCCACACGCTCGGCGCGATCCGTGCCGACGCCCACCGCGGCGCCCACGCGCAGGCGCCCCTGCGAATCGGTCACCGCGTGCGGGTGGGCCTGGGCCTGCTCGATGTCGCGCATCGTCATCAGCCCGCGCAGGTTGCCCGCGGCGTCGACGACCAGCAGTTTTTCGATCCGGTGCTCGTGCAGCAGCGCCTTGCAGGCACCGAGCGCGGTGCCCTCGGGCACCGTCACCAGCGCCGTGGTCATCAGCGAGCGCACCGGGCGGTCGAGGCGCGGCTCGAAGCGGATGTCGCGGTGCGTGAGGATGCCGACCGGGCGCTCGCCGTCGACGACGGGCAGGCCGCTGATGCCGTGCCGCTTCATGCGCGCGATCGCCTCACCGATCAGCTGATCGGGCGACACCGTCACCGGCTCGGTCACGATGCCGCTCTGGGCCCGCTTCACCCGCTGCACCTCGCTGGCCTGAAGCTCGACCGAGAGGTTCTTGTGGACGAAGCCCAGGCCGCCCGCGCGCGCCATCGCGATGGCCGTCCCGGCCTCGGTGACGGTGTCCATCGCGGCGCTGACGAGGGGCACCTCCAGCTTGATGCGTCGGGTGAGACTCGTGGTTGTATCCGCTTGATTCGGCAAGACTTCGGAGTAGGCCGGCTCGAGCAGGACGTCATCGAAGGTGAGGGCCTGGCGGATGCGGAGCCGATCGCTCGGGGTCACGGGGGCCTCCCGGGGGCGACGAGAAGGCGCGAGGATAGTGATCCCCGGGCCCGGCCTCAAGGAGGCTGTCGCGGTGCGGTCCCGGGCCGGGGTACTGTCGCGCGATGGCGCCCTCGGTGTTGCTGGCAATCTTCGCGTCGCTGCCGTCGGGCGCCCTCGAGGTGCGGTCTTCCCACTATGGCGCGACGGTGATCATCGATCGGCGACCCGTCGGGCAGGTGCCGTTGGGCGCGGTGCCGGTCGCGCCGGGGCTCCACCTCGTCGAGGTGCTCGCGCCGACGCGTCCCCCCTGGCGGCGCGTGGTCCTCGTGGCGCCGGGGGCGACGGTCACGCTCGACGTCCGGCTCGGGCCGGCGCGCCCGCCACGCGGGGACGCCCTCTCGAACGGCGTCGCCCCCGCGCCCAGCCCGGCGGCGACCTTGCAAGGCACCGTCGGGCTGCGGTGGGCGCACGATGGCGCCGACGCTGACCTCGATCTGGCGCAGCGCTGGCGCCTGTCGGCCTCGCCGGCCGCGGATTGGCGGGCGACGGCCGAGATCGGGGCCCTCACCGACATCGCGGGGGACGCGCCCGCGTTGCGCGGCGCGGCGTGGCGCGGCGAGGGGCGCGGCCTGCGCCTGCTCGAGGGGACGCTGGCGTGGGCGCGGCGCGATAACCGGGGTGTCCTGGGCCGGCAGATCGCGTCGGGCCCTGCGGGGCGCGCCTTCCGATTCGACGGGGTGCGGCTCGCACGGACGGGCGCGTGGCGTGCCGAGGCGATGCTGGGGCGACGCGCCGAGCCGATCGGGGCGACCCCCCACCCCGCCGCGCTGGGCGCCGCGCGGGCGGGCGGCGCCTTGGGCCCGCTCGACCTCGAGGCGCTGTACATGGCGCACGGCGGCCATCACCTCGACGGCCGCTGGCGAGCGGGCTCGGGCGCGTGGCAGGCCGGTGGGGGGCTGTGGACCCTCGACGGACGGCCGGTCGACGCGGACGCGGACGCCTCGTGGCGGGCTCGCGGCGTTCACTTGCGGTCGACGGCGCGCTGGCATCGGCCCGCCGGCGATCCCTTCGACGTGCTCCGCCTGCCCGGCCTGGTGCCCGACGAGGCGCGTGCGGCCTGGACCGAGGCGCGAGCGGGCGCGCGCGCTCGCGGGGCAGCGATCACGGCCGGGGGCGACGTGACGGTGCGGCGGCGCGCGGACGCGCGTTGGCGGGGGTGGGCACACGGCGACCTGGGCGTCGCCCATCGTGGCATGGGCGCGCGCGTGGATCTCTTGGCGCTGCGCGCCGCGCTGGCGCCGGGTGAGCCGGGGCTGTGGGCGGCCGAGCGTGCGCGCCTGACGCTGTCCTTCGAGGTGGGGGCCGTGCGTGGCGAGGCCTACGGCGGGCTGGCACGCCTCGATCCGACGCGGACCCACGCGCGCGCCGTGCCGGAGGGCGGCGTCGGGGCTCGGGTGCGCCTCACGCCGGACCTCGATCTGGCCTTCGCCCTGGGGGTCGCCGCGGTGCACCCCGAGTG
>CALBMW010000303.1 GCA_937896275.1 uncultured Myxococcales bacterium | reverse complement strand
TCGCAGGCGCCACAGTCGTCAGCGCAGGCGCGGCAGGTCTCGTCGCCGTTGCACGTGCCGTCGCCGCACGCGGGGGGCGCGGGCTCGCAGGCGCCACAGTCGTCAGCGCAGGCGCGGCAGGTCTCGTCGCCGTTGCACGCACCGTCGCCGCAGGCGGGGGGCGCGGGCTCGCAGGCGCCACAGTCCTCCGGACAGGTGCCGCAGGCCTCGTTGCGGCCGCAGTAGCCGTTGCCGCACGTGACGTGGCGCCACCAACGGTTCAGGGAAGCGCGGCGCTTCGCGGAGAGCTCGTCGACGTCCAGGGCCGTGTCCGCGCCCTGGCCGGGCGCTTCGTCGGGGGCGGACCACGGGACCACGGTCGTGTCGGCGGGTGCGCGTGGATCGGTCGGGCTGGCCTCGCCACCGCTCAGCTCACCCGGGTCGCAGGCTGTGAGCGCGAAGAGAACAAGGAGCGCAGACGCGACGGCGGGGACGCCGCGGGCGGACAGGACACTGGGGGTTCGTGACATCTCTCATCCTCATGGGGCGTTGGGGCCCAACCCCTATCGGAGCCCGTCGCTGCGATTTGAGGGGGTCTCGAACAAATAGGGACATGAATGATGAATTGACTAACTTCAAAAATTCACTCGAAGGGGCGCAGCCCCGACGACACCGCCCGACGCGGTCGAACTCGCCTCGGCGGCCGCCTCGCCCGGCCCTTGTCCGCACTCTTCCTGGCCCGCTCGTCATTAAAGGGGCAGACGTGAAAATATGATTTGTTGGGGGATGGTTCAGTGGCATTGAAAAAGGGGCGTGGTTGAGGAATTGATCGGGCATCGGACGCCGTGCCAGGGGAGGTGCCATGCCGCGAACGAGCCGGGTCGATGGGCCAGGATTGACCCACCACGTGACGGCGCGGGGGGCCACGGAGCTGCGGCAGCCCCTGTTCGCGGACGCCCTCGACCGCGATCGGTTCGCAACGCGCGCGCGCGCGGTGTTCGTGGAGGCCGGGGTCCGGTGCCTCGCGTGGGCGCTGCTCGCCGATCAGGTGCACCTGGTGGTCACCACGGGCGCGGTGCCGCTCGCCCGGGCGATGCAGCGGCTGACGACAGGCTACGCCCACGACCACCATCACCGGCATGATCGCTCGGGTCATCTCTACGCCGGTCGCTACAAGTCTCTGCTGCTCGGAAACCGTGCTGCCCGTCGCGCGCTCGTTCGATACGTACACCTGCGGCCCGTCGTGGCCGGCGAGGTGGCCGACGTCGACGCCTTGGGCCGGCACCCCTGGTCGGGCCACGCGAGCCTTCTGGGTCAGGGCGCCGATCGGCTGGTCGACGTGCGCGCCACGCTGGCGCTGTTCGGCGCGCGACGCGAGGAGGCGCGCGCCAGCCTGCTCACTTTCATGGCGGACTCGTCGAGGGACGACCGGCTCGACGCCTACCTCGAGCGGGGCCGGGGGCGGCCACCGTCGGGCCAGAACCTGGCGGCGGCGGTGGCCGAGGTCGACGGGCGCTTCGAAGGCGTGACCGGCTCGACCGAGTTCGTGGCGACGGTGCTGGCCGAGGCCGACGCCACGCGCGCCCGGGTCTTCCGTCTGCGGTGCGCGGGGTGGACCTTGAGCGCCCTCACGCGTTGGGTCTGCGCCGAGCTGAGCGTCGATCCGCGCGATCTCGTGGCCGGGCGTCGCACCCGTCCGGTGAGCGCGGCGCGCGCCGCCATCGCTTGGCTGGCCACCGACGCGCTCGGCGAGCCGGCGGCCGAGGTGGCGGCCCCTCTGGGCGTGTCGCCCTCGGCGCTGAGCAGAGCCCTCAACCGCGGGCGCGACGTGGTCGAGAGCGCGTTGCCCCGCTTGCCCGCAGCACCGCCGGGCTGAGGGTCATCTCGGAGAGGCGCCTTGGTGTGCCCGGCGGCCGGCTCCGGCACGCCTCGTCAACCCCAGCCATCGCGTCGCAGCGTCGCGGCCGCCGCCTCGAGGGCCGTCATCGCGAGCGTCCAGGCGCGCGCCAGCGTCGCGGCGTCGGGGACCTCGCGGGTGCCCCAGGGGCCACGCGGCGCGGCGGCGGCGGTGACCGCGACGGCCCTCAACGCGGCGCCGATGGCGGGGAAGTGATCGCGCTCCAACCTTGCGACATCACGGGCGATTTCGTCCGCCGCCTCGGCGGGGATCGTGGCCCGGCCCCCCAGCGGGACGCGGTACAGGCGGCGGCGCAGGGGATCGAGGGGATCGGCCGCCGGCGGTGCCCTTCGCAGGCTCAGGGGGGGGCCGGACGGTGTCGCCGCGGGCAGCATCGCCCCCTGGAGCGACTCGAGACCCGGGTGCGCGCGGTCGCCCCAGCGCTCGGGCAGCCGAAGGCCATCGTCGGCGGGGCCGAAGGCGAGCAGGGCCGCGGTGCGCGTGCGCGCGCGGTCGGGGCGCAGGATCACGCGCAGGGACAGGCCGGGCGCGCTGGCCAGGCGGCGGAGCGCGCCGCGCTGATCCAATGTGGGGTCGGGGTGACTCACCGTGCAATGCACCGTGAGGCCGCCGATGTCGAGGACCAGCGCGTCGGCTTCGGCCCCGAGGACGTGGCCGCGGAGGAAGACGAGATCGGCGCCGGGGGCGGCGGCCTCGAGATCGGTCTCGGCGTCCAGCGCGCGGCGAAGTTGGGCGGTGAGGGGCTCGGCCCAGAGCGCCGCGAGCGGCGGTGCGTCCCAGGCGCAGGCGCCGTTGGCGACCGCCTCGACGGAGGCGCCGCCGCCCAGGCGTCCGTCGGCGCTGCACGAGCCGCGTTGCAGAAGGAGGCCCGCTCGGCAGAGGGCGCGGTGGGTCAAGCGCACCTCGCCGAACTGTGTCTCGCCAGCGTACGCGGCGGCGACCCGGGCCGCGCCGCCCTGCATCACGTCGCTCAGGCGGAACAGGTTGCCCGAGGCGTCGGCCAGCCAGGTGACGACGCCGGCGTGGCCCGAGGCCGTCAGCACCGGCTCGCAGAACAGGCCGTAGAGGCGGCGCCCGGCCAGGGGCGCGAAGGCGCGGCGTGCCCGCCCGATGAAGGTCGGTGAGATCGGGCCGGGGGCGGTGAGGGCGGCCGTGACGCGAAGCAGCGCGTGCGTGCTCGCCGCGAGGTCGTCGGCTCGGACGGTGGGGCGACGGCCGCGGGCGCCCTGAACACCGCGGGCGACGGCGACTGCGGCGGTGGCAGCGCGGTGCAGGCCCGACGCGCGACAGGCGTGGAGGGCGCGCAGCAGCTCGGCCTGACGCACGGCGCCGACGCTGGTGGCGCCGGCAGCGAGGATCTCGGCGGCGATGCTGCCCAGGTGAGCCGCGGCGGCCACCTGGGCGGCGTCGAGGGCGACGGCGCCGGCCTCCAGCGGAGCGTCTGGCGCCGATTCGACCGCCTCGTCGTGCGCCGCGACGCCCAGCGGCAGGCGCGTGGCGACGGCCAGCGCGTGCAGGCAGCGCGGGGCCAGCAGGCACCCGCAGGTCACCTGCGAAGGAGCCGCGACGTGCGCCCCGGCCACCCTCACCACGGCTTCGCCGTCCGTCGCGACGCTCCAGGTGTCGCCCTCCGAGGTCCAGGTCCAGGCCTCGGCCAGGTCGGGCGTCGCGTCGAGCGTGCGCAAAAGCCGCCCCGGCACCGCGGCGGTCAGCGACGCGAGGACGGAGGGGTCGATGGTCGGGCGCGCCATGATCCGCACGCTCGACCGGCCGCCACGCTGGGGGCAAGGGAATTGGACCCGAGTCCCCGCCCGCGGCCTGTCCCGGCGGTACAGGTCGCTGCGACCTGTCCGGCGGTACACGTGGCTGCGACCTGTCCGGTACACGTGGCCGGTACACGTGGCTGCGACCTGTCCGGCGGTACACGTGGCTGCGACCTGTCCGGCGGTACACGTGGCTGCGACCTGTCCGGTACACGTGGCTGCGACCTGTCCGGTACACGTCGCTGCGACCTGTCCGGGCGACCTGCTCGCCGCGCCGTTGGCGCCGTTGGAACGCGGGTGCGGCTTGACCTATCATCGCGCCGCATCGCTCCGGGGGACGCGCCCATGACCACACCCAGCGCCATCGCGCGAGCGCTCTTGCTCGTCTGGCTGAACGCGCTCGGATGTGACGACGGTTCGGGCGCCGCGCCCGTCGACGCGGCCATCGCGGTCGCCGACGCCGCGGCCGACGCCGGCCCGGCGGACGCGCGGGATCCCTACGCGGCGTGGCCCGCCGACCCCATGACGGTCTTCCCCTGGATCTTCACGCCCGAGGAGGACCTGCCCCCCTACGCGCACGTGCGCTGGGAGACCGAGACCTGGGCCGCCAACGCCCCCGAGGCCGGGCTCTACCTGCGCAAGCTCGCCTTCCACTACACCACCGCGCCGGCCGAGGTGCTGGCCCACTTCGCCGCCGCGCAGGCCGACATCCCGCCTCTCGGCGAGGGCATCGTTCTGTCCTTCTCGGGCGACGTGCTGTGGGTCGGCGACAACTGGTCGGACTTCGGCACCGCGGTGGCCCCCATCACCGCGGCGGATCTGCGCGTCGGCAACCTCGAGACCATCGTCTCGCCGACCCGCCCCGTGCAGCACAGCGGCCTGCCGGTGCGCTTCAACGCGCCGCCCGAGTTCCTCGACGGGCTGCCCTTTGACGTCCTGCAGCTCAACAACAACCACGCCCTCGATCAGGACGACGAGGGCCTCGAGGCGAACAAGGCGCTCGTGATCGAGAGGGGCTTCCTCACCACCGGCGTGGACACCCACGCGCTCGAGGTGGTCGGGTCCGAGACCGTGGCGCTCCTGTCCTACACCTGGGGCGTCAACCGCCGGGACATCACCAGCCCGCACGAGCTGTTCATCATCCCCTTCGGCCACGTCGGCGAGGACATCGACCTGTCCCCCATCGGCCGCGACGTGGCGCAAGCGCGCGCCGACGGCGCGACGCGCGTCGTGTTGCTCCTGCACTGGGGCTTCGAGTTCGAGCACTACCCCGATCCGCACTTCCTGCAGCTCGCGCGGCGCATGGTCGAGATGGGGGCGGACGTCGTCGTCGGCGAGGGCCCCCACGTCGTCCAGCCGGCGGAGATCTGCTTCGTCAACCACCCCGAGCGCGTCCCCGCCGTCGGCACGTGCAGCGTGCGCACCGCCGACGGCGTGCCCCGCACGGCGGCGGTGCTCTACAGCGTGGGCAACTTCTCCAACGATGTACCGGACCGCATCGAGGTCGAGACCGGCATCGTGGCCAAGGTCAGCCTGGGCACGGGCGGCGTCACCGGCCTCGGCTGGACGCCCATCGTGCTGCGCCAGGGTCCGCCGCGCGTCGAGCCCGTGGCCGATCACCTCGACGACGAAGAGGTGACCGGTGAGTCGGCCCGCCTGGACACGCACCTGGGGGCAGGCTGGCGGCGGTAGCCTCGGCCACAAGTCCATGTTTCGACGAAGGAATCCGATGTTGATGAAGATGCTGACCCGGTGCCTCGCGCTGGCCCTGCCGATCCTGCTGGCCGCCTGCGACGACGACACCCAGCCCGATTTCGGCGACGCCTCGGGAGGTGACCTCGGGGCCTTCGATCAGGCGGTCGCGGACGCAGCCCGCGCCGACGCCCTGCCCCCCGACGCCGCGCCGCCCGACGCGACCCCCGCCGACGCCGGCCCCCCCGACGCCTTCGTCCCCGGGACGCCCGAGCAGGCGATGCTCTACGGCGTCCCCGAGACCACGCGGCGCACGATCCCCGGGCTCGAGGCCCCCGTCCATGTGGTGCGCACCGAGGGCGACGTTCCCCACATCTACGCCGCCAACCGCCGCGATCTCGCGCGCGTGCACGGCTTCCTCATGGCCAAGGACCGCTTCTGGATGATGGACCTCGCGCGCCGCTTGGCGCTGGGCCGGCTGAGCGAGTTGGTCGGCGATCTCGTCCTCGACACCGACATCACGTCGCGCGCTCAGGGCCTGCCCGAGGCCGCCCACCGCCTCCTCGACGCCCTCACCCCCGCCCGCCGCGCAGAGATCGACGCCTTCACCGAGGGCATCAACGCCTACATCGACGCCGTCGCCGCCGGCGAGCTGCCGCCCCCCAGCGAGCTGATGCTGGCCGCCCCGCTGCTGGGCGCCCGCCGCCCGGTGGAGCTGATGGCGCCCTTCGAGACGCTCGACGTGCTGGCCTTCGCCGCGGTGATCCTCGACCAGAGCACGTGCGCCAAGGGCGAGGTGCAGCGCACGGCCGCCCTGCTCGACACCTACGGCGCCTTCGAGGGCGCGCCCTTCGCCGAGCTGCGCGAGCGCGGCCTGCGCGACGACATCTTCTATCGGGTGGAGCCCATCGTCTCGGTCTTCACCGAGAACCAGTCGCAGCGGAAGGCCGCCCCGCGGCCGGTCGTATCGGGCGGCGCGCTCGACGTGGCCCCGCCCTTCCACTTTCCGCCCGGCATGCTCACCCGCACGGCCGATCGCCTCGAGGCCTGGCGCAGCAAGGGCGTCGCCGACGTCGGCTCCAACGCCTGGGCCGTGGCCGGGGGCCACACGACGGACGGCGCCACGCTGCTCGCGGGGGATGGCCACCTGCCCCTGGCCGTGCCGGCCTACTTCTATCAGACCGGCGCCGACACAGGCGTGCTCGGCGGCGACGACTGGCACGTGCGCGGCAACTACATCGCGGGCCTGCCGGCGCTGGGCGTGGGCACCAACGGCAAGGTCGCGTGGAGCTTCACGTGCTTCTACAGCGACACCGTGGACTACTACCGGGAGCAGGTGCGGCTGGGCGCCGATGGCCTGCCCGACGCGACCTTCTTCCACGGCGAGTGGATGCCGGTGCAGCGCCGCGACGAGACCTACGAGACGCGCGCGGTCGCCCTGCTGATGAGCGCCGGCGGCGCCGTCACGCAGCCGCTGTTCCAGACCTTCGACGGCCGCCGCTTCCTGGCGATCGAGGGGCGCGCGGCCGAGGAGGGCGAGGTCGGCCTCAACCTGGGCGAGGGCCCCGTGGTGCCGGCCGACGTGGACGGCGACGGCGTGATCGTCGGGCTTACGCTCGACGCCACCTACCTCGACGTGGGCGACGCCATCGGCGCCTACTACGCACTGGCCGAGGCGCGTGACCTCGATGAGTTCTCGGCGGCGCAGCGCAAGCTCGCGGTCTTCGGCAGCCACTTCGTCGCGGCGGACTCGGGGGGCCACATCATGGCCACCGGCTACGACGCCGCCCCATGCCGCAACGACTTCGCGCGCACCGAGGACGGCCGCCGCTTCGCGCCGGGCAGCGATCCGCAGGTGATCCTCGATGGCACCGTCCACGGCGGCTTCACGCTGCGCTACAACCCCGACGGCACCGTGGACGAGTCCAGTGACGATCCGGCCGCTTGCGTGGTGCCCTACGCCGATTTTCCGCGCCTCGTCGACCCCGAGAGCGGCTACCTGGTGTCGGCCAACAACGATCCTTCGGGGCTGTCGGCCGACGGCTCACTGGGCGACGACCCGATCTACATCGGCGGGCCGTGGGCGATCGGCGTCCGGGCCGGTCGCATCGCCGAGCGGGTGGCCGAGGCCGCGGCGGCGCACACCGCCGACGTGGCGACGATGGCGAGCATCCAGGGCGACACGAAGTCGGGCACCGGCGCGCTGTGGGCCGGCTTCCTGGTGGAGTCGATCGGGGGCGCACGGGCCCTGTCGCGGAGCGCCGCGGCCCTCACCGGCGCGGACGCGCGCGTCGCGGCGCTCTACGCGACCAACGCCGTTGGCTTCGACGCGGTGGAGGCGCGCCTGCGGGCGTGGAGCGAGGCCGACTTCCCCACGCCCTCCGGGGTCGAGACCTTCTACCACCAACCCGTCGACGGCGAGCCCGCGCTGGCCGTGGCGACGATGATCTTCAACGCCTGGCTGGCGCAGTTCGCCGAGACCGTGCTCGGCGACGAGCGGCGCACGCCCGGCAACCGCATGACCGACGACGGCACGGTCGGCCGCACGCTGTTCAACCTCGTCAACGGCCGCGGGCCCGACAACCCGAGCGGCCTGGCCTCGTGGAACCCCGACACCGGCGAGTCGGTGCTCTTCGACGTGCTCGAGACGCCCGAGGTCGAGCGCAGCGACGAGGTCGCGCTCATCGCCCTGCGCCAAGCCCTCGACTTCCTGACCAGCGAGCCCGACGCACCGGGGGAGGGTGGCTTCGGCACCGACGACATGGACGCCTGGCTGTGGGGCCTGCGCCACACCGTGCGCTTCGAGTCGATCCTGGCGCCCTTCGTGGGCGACATCGCCAGCTTCTCGGTGCTGATCGACCGCTTCGCCATCACCACCGACACGCTGCCGCTCACCGCGGAGCGCCTGCCGGCCGACGATCCCCGGCACGACCTCGTGGGCTTCCCGCGGCCGGGCGATCAGTACAGCGTCGACAACGCCGATCCCGGCTACCGCACCGACCGCTTCGAGTACCGGGATGGTCCGGTCAAGCGCATGGTCATCGCCCTGCACCCCGACGGCCGCGTGACGGGCCAGAACGTCATCCCCGGCGGCCAGTCAGGCCTGACGACCTCGGAACACTTCGCCGATCAGGCCGCCCTGTGGCTGGCTAACCAGACGTATCCATTACGTTTTCACCTCGATCAGGTGGTCGAGGGGGCGGTCGGACGCGAGGTCTACACGGGCGCGCGCTGAGTCCGCGCGTGCCCCCTTGTGCACCGGTGCCGAAATGTGGGTAGATGTCGCCCATGCGACAAAGCCCCTTCCTCATCGGCCTCCTGGCCCTCTCGGTGGCGCTCAACGTCTACCTGCTGGCGACCCGGCACGGCGCGCCGCCCCCGGACACGCGTGACACGGTGGTCGCGGGCGAGGCGCCGAGCGCGCCCGAGGAGGACGCGGGCGAGGCCGCCGACGCCACGCCGCCCAAGCCACCGGCCTCGGCCAACAGCGACTGGCGCGTGTTCAAGGCCACCGTCGAGCACTCCATCGCCCGCGCCTTCGAGCAGCTGGGCGCCGAGGGCCCGGCCGTCGCGGCGGTCTACGCGCGCCTGTTCGTCTGGGACCTGGACGCGCAGCAGGACGTGCTCAAGGGCGATCGCATCGAGGTGGTCTGGCGCCCCACGGCCGACGCCAACTACGACGTCGCCGTGGCCCGCTACGTGTCGGGCAAACTGGGCAAGACCCTCGACGCCTACAAATATCTGGCGCCCGACGACACCTGGCCGAGCTGGTGGCGCGCCGACGGCACCGAGGTCCCTTTTCGCCTGGTGGACGGCCCGCTCGACGACTACGAGCAGGTCACCAGCCTGCTCAAGGACCGCCCCACCCACGCCGGGATGGACTTCAAGACGCCCGTGGGCACCGAGGTCACCGCGCCGCGCCGCGGCAAGGTGGTGCAGACCGACTGGAACACCACCTTCAACGGCAAGTCGGTGGAGCTCGAGTACGAGGATGGAGTGCACGCCAAGTTCCTGCACCTCGACGCCACCAAGGTGAAGCCGGGGCAGGCGGTGAAGGCGGGCCAGGTCATCGGCCTCACGGGCAACAGCGGCCGCTCCACCGCGCCCCACCTGCATTACCAGCTCGAGCGGGGCTCCACGATCCTCGATCCCCTCGAATACCACGGCAGCAGCCGCCGTAAGCTGCCCGCGGCCGCGCTCGAGCCCTTCAAGGCCGAGGTGCAGCGCCTGCGGACCCTTCTGCCCGCCGAGTAGATCCGGGTCGCCCCAGTGATCGTGATACCCAGCCATCCACGCGCCGACCGCCCCGCCGCCGTCGCGCCGACGTTGCGGCGAGCCTGCCGATGTGAGCGGAATCGCGCCGCACGGCGTCGCGCGCGAACCTCTCGCCCTCGCCGGGGTCCATGTCGTCGGATTCGCGCAGCGGTGGATCCTCGAGACGAACGGGACGTGCAAGCGGTGCGCGGACGCGATGGAGGAAGACGCGATGCGATCTCTGGACTGGGTGCGATCCCTCGACCGGGTGCGATCTTTGGCCCAGGTGCGATCTCGTGACTGGGTGGCCGTTGCGCTGATGGCGGGGCTGGTGGCCGGGCTCGGCGCCTGCACGCCGCCCGCGGAGCAGGACGTGGATCGGCCGGGCATGGCGGGCGGCGACGGCGAGTCGACCGCCGAGGCGGACGACCGGGCCGGCGACCACCCGGGCGCCAGCGCAGGCGCGGGCCTGGCGGCCGACCCGGACGCCCCCGGGAAGAAGACGGTTCAGCCGCCGACGCCGGCCGAGGTCGCGCCCCCCGCGAGCCCGCGGCTGGCCGATCTGCCGTCGGTCGACGACCTGCTGAAGAAGACGGCCACCCACTTCGAGGGGCACATCGGCGAGCACGTCTACGTGCAGGTCGACAAGCCCCTCTACCGCCCAGGCGAGACGGTGTGGATCAAGAGCTGGGACCTCCGCGTGCGCGACTGGAAGGGCGGCGACCAGCCCGACGCGGTGCGCTATCAGCTCGTCAGCCCCAAGGGCGCCGTGGTCATCGAGAAGCGCGTCGCCCAGCAGGCCGGCATGGCGGCCAACGACTTCGAGATCCCCGACGGCGTGCAGGGTGGCGAGTACACCGTGAAGGTGCTCGCCGGCGTTGAGACCGGCGAGCGGACGATCGTGGTCAGCACCTACGAGCCGCCGCGCGTGAAGAAGAAGCTGGAGTTCGTGCGCAAGGCCTACGGGGCGGGCGACACGGTCACAGCGACCATCGAGGTCAAGCGCCCGACCGGCGAGGTGCTCGCAAACCAGGCGCTCACCGCGGTGATCATGCTCGACGGCGCCGAGCTGCCTCGCGTGAAGCTCGTCACCAACGACGAGGGCGGCGGGCTGGTGCGCTTCGACCTGCCCAAGCAGATGGAGCGAGGCGACGCGCTGCTGACCGTGCTGGTCGAGGACGGCGGCGTCACCGAGTCGGTGAGCAAGCGCGTGCCCATCGTGCTCGACAAGATGCAGGTGTCGTTCTTCCCCGAGGGCGGCGATCTTGTTCAGGGCCTCGAGAGCCGGGTGTACTTCGAGGCGCGAAACATGATCGACAAGCCCGCCGACGTCGAGGGTCGGGTGCTGGACGATCACGGGGCGACGGTCGCCACGTTCACCAGCGTGCGCGATGGACTGGGGCGCTTCACCTTCACGCCCAACACCGGGCGCTCGTACCACGCCGAGATCACGCGGCCGGTGGGGGTCAAGGAGCGCTACGCCCTGCCGGTCCCGGCCGAAAAGGGCTGTGTTCTCCGCACCTTCGACGACGTGGACGGCCAGGCCGAGGCCCTGGCGGTCGCGGTCCGCTGCGCGGAGGCGCACAAGGTGGTGGTGACCGCTCTGCAGCACGACGCGCTGCTCGACGCGGCGGCCGTCGAGGTGGGCATCGACGCGCCCGCCATCGTCTACCTGAAGAACGCCGACGCCGCGAAGCAGGGCGCCGAGGGCGTGGCGCGGGTGACCGTGTTCGACGCCTCGCTGAGCCCCGTGGCCGAGCGCGTCGTCTTCCGTAACCGGCGCAACGGACTGCAGGTCAAGGTGACCCCCGATCAAGCGGCCTACGTGCCGCGCGAGCAGGTCGCGCTCTCGGTCACGACCACCGACGCCGCGGGCAAGCCGATGGCCGCCGAGCTGGCGCTGAGCGTGGTGGACGACACGGTGATCAGCTTCGCCGACGACAAGAAGGGGCACCTGCTGAGCAAGATGCTGCTGGAGCCCGAGGTGCCCGGCACCATCGAGGAGCCCAACTTCTACTTCGATCTCACCGAGCCCAAATCGGCGGCCGCGATGGAGATGCTGACCGGCACGCGCGGCTGGCGGCGCTTCGACTGGGAGACGGTGAAGAACCCGCCGCCCCCCCCGCCGCCCAACGACTTCGGCGGCCTCGGCCTGCGCGGGATGGGGCGTGGCGGCGGCGGCATGGCGCTCGAGGGTGCCATGGGCATTCAGGTGGGCGGCGCCCCCAAGCTCCGGGCCCGGTTCGCGGCGGGCGCCATCCCGCCCCCCCCGGCGGCGCCCGCACCGGACCCGGCCCCGCAGGCGCAGCCCGTCGCGGCGGCCGAGCCCATGCGCGCGGAGCCCGCGGTCGCCATCGAGGTGCCCCGGAAGGAGGCGGAGGCCATGCCCGAGATGGCCAAGCAGGCCAAGCGCGACGATCGGGCGCGCGAGGACGTGCAGGCGCGCCGTCTGGCGCGGAGGCCGATGGGCGACGACCTCGTGGCCAACGCCGAGGAAGAGGCCGACGAGCCCGCGATGGCCGGCGACGCCGAGTGGGGTGAGGCGCAGGGAAAGGCCCAGGGCCGGGGCGTGCTGAACCAACTCGCCATCGCGCCCATCGCGCCGGTGCGGGTCTTCCCGACGCCGACCTACCCGCTCGAGTACAGCGGGCCGCGCACCGACTTCCGCGACACCATCTACTGGGCGCCGGCGGTGCGCACCGGTGCCGATGGCAAGGCGACCGTCACCTTCCATGTGTCGGACGCGGTGACCTCGTTCCGCGTCTTCGCCGAGGGCGCCGGCGGAGGGCTGCTGGGCCGGCACGAGGAGGTCCTGACCTCGACGCTGCCCTTCAGCATGGACGTCAAGCTGCCGCTCGCGGTGAGCGAGGGCGACACGCTCGAGCTGCCGCTGACGCTGACCAACGAGCGCGACCGTGGCCTGCCGCTGTCGCTGACGGCGACCTTCGGCGAGCTGTTGAGCCTGCAGTCACCGACCGCGCTGCCCGAGCCGATGCTGCCGCCGAAGGCGCGTCGCAGCCTGTACTACCCGCTGAAGGTGGTCGGCAAGCAGGGCCGCACGCAGGTCCGCTTCGCCGCCGACGCGGGCGGGCTGACCGACGCCTTCGAGCGCGAGCTGACCGTCGAGCCCCTCGGTTTCCCGCAGATGACGCAGGCCGCCGGCACCCTGGCACCGACCGGTGAGAGCCTGACGGTCGACATCGGCGACGCCGAGCCGGGGACGGCGGTGTCCACGCTCACGCTGTATCCCAGCCCGCTCGCCACGATGACTGGCGGCCTCGCGGGCCTCATCCGCGAGCCGAGCGGCTGCTTCGAGCAGACGAGCAGCAGCAACTACCCCAACGTGATGGTGCTGCAGTATCTGCAGTCCCACGACGACGCCGATCCCGCGCTCGTGGCGCGGACGACGAAGCTGATCGACCGCGGCTACAACCGCCTGGTCGGCTACGAGACCAAGGACAAGGGCTTCGAGTGGTTCGGCAGCTCGCCGCCCCACGAGGCGCTGACCAGCTACGGCATCCTCCAGTTCCTCGACATGAAGGCGGTCTATGGCGGCGTCGACGACGGGATGCTCGAGCGCACGGTGGCGTGGCTGAAGAAGCGGCGCGATGGGAAGGGCGGCTTCCAGCAGTCGGCGCAGGCCCTCGACAGCTTCGGCCGCGCCTCGCCGGAGGTGACCAACGCCTACATCACCTACGCGGTGGCGGCGGCGGGGCTGGCCGGCGAGTTCCCCGGCGAGGTCGACGCGCAGGCGGCGCGGGCCGAGGCGACGGCCGATCCCTATGTGCTGGCGCTGGCCGCCAACACCCTGCTGGCCGTACCGGCGCGACGCGCGGCGGGTGAGGCCGCGACCAAGCGCCTGGCGGCCATGCAGGACGCCGAGGGGGCGTGGACCGGCGCCAACCACAGCATCACGCGCAGCGGCGGCGACACGCTCACCATCGAGACCACCGGCCTCGCGCTGCTGGCGCTCATGGAGGCCGACGGCCACGGCGACGCGGTGCGCAAGGGCGTCGAGTGGCTGGACGGCCACCGCAGCGGCTTCGGGAACTGGGGCTCGACGCAGTCCACGATCTTGTCGCTCAAGGCGCTGACCACCTACGCGGTGAAGGGGCGCACGACGAAGTTCCCGGGCACCGTGACGGTGGTCGTCGACGGCAAGGAGATCGCGCGCCAGGACTTCGCCGCCGGTCGCCGCGAGCCCATCGTCTTCGAGGGCCTCGGCGCGCACCTCAGGCCGGGCAAGAACAAGGTGGAGCTGCGGCTGGCGGGCGAGGGCTCGCTGCCCTACAGCCTGGCCGTCGAGTACCGCGCCAAGAACCCCGCCACGCACCCCGACGCGGCCATCGGCGTCTCCACGGCGCTCGCCAAGCCGCAGGTCAAGATGGGCGAGAACGTGCGGCTGACGGCGACGGTCAGCAACCTGACCGACAAGGGCCAGCCGATGACCTTGGCGCGCGTCGGTCTGCCGGGCGGCCTGACCTACCAGACATGGCAGTTGAAGGAGCTGAAGGACAAGAAGCTCATCGCCTTCTACGAGACGCGGGCGCGCGAGGTGGTCTTGTACTTCCGGGATATGAAGCCGAGCGAGGTCAAGGAGATCCCGCTCGACCTGGTGGCGATGGTGCCGGGCAAGTTCATGGGGCCGGCGTCCTCGGCGTATCTGTACTACACCGACGACCAGAAGACCTGGGCCGAGGGCGTGGGGGTGAGCGTGGTGCGGTGAGGGCCTTCTTCAGCCCTGCCCCTCGAGCGCGAGGACGTCGAGCAGGTCCTTGGGGCGCCCGCTGGCCCGCTTGTTCTGCAAGAGGGCCTCGCGGCCGAGGATCGGTAAGCGACGACCGTCGGTGACGACCTCGAGCCGCGTGGCCCACGCCTCGTCGAAGCCGACGCCGCTGATGCGCGTGAGGAGGTCGATCCGGCGCGGCGGCAGGCCGAGCTGGTAGACCGCTCCCGGGCGGGCGAAGTCCTCCTCCCGCACGCCGTGGGCCGCGAGCGGTGCGCCGAAGGTCTCCAACGCGCGGATCACGCGGCGTGCGTTGTCGGCGGTCGCGTTCACGAGCAGATCGAAGTCACCGGTGGCGCGAAGGATGCCGTGCGCCGCGAGCGCGTGCGCGCCCACGACGATGAACTGCGCGCCGGCCTCGTCGAGCGCGTCGAGCAAGTCGAGGGTGTCGTCGAACAGGGAAGGTCGCAGGGTCACGCGTCCTCGTCGGCGCGGATCAGGCGGCCGGGCATGTGGGCGCGATCGTAGTCGGGGAGGGGGCGCCCCGACAGGGCCCAGGCCGACAGCGTCAGCTCGGTGACCAGGCTCAGGCGCGTCGCGGGCGAGGCGTCGACGGGCCCCGTCTCGCCTTGCCGATCCAAGCTGGAGAGGCCGCCCGGCCAGCGGGCTCGTTCCCTCGCCCTGCGGCGTCTTGCAACGGGGTCCGACTCGTCCATCGGCCGCAGTCTAGCGCAGGCCGTGGCCCGGTTGGGACGTCGGCCCGAACTCCCCTGGCCCCGCTCGCTGGATCTCGTCGATCAGCCCGTCGAAGGCGTCGCGCGTCGCCCAGGCGCAAGCGGTGTCGCTCAGCAGCGTCTCGGCGCGGGTCAGGCTCGTGAGAGATGCCCGACGCCTCGGCGCGGGCCGCGGGTCAGGCGCGTGAGAGATGCCCGACACCTCGGCTCGGGCGGCCCGACACCTCGGCTCGGGCCGCGGGTCAGGCGCGTGAGAGATGCCCGACACCTCGGCTCGGGCGGCCCGACACCTCGGCTCGGGTGGCGGGTCAGCCTCGTGAGAGATGCCCGACACCTCGGCTCGGGCTGGTCAGCCTCGTGAGAGATGCCCGACACCTCGGCTCGGGCGGCGGGTCAGCCTCGTGAGAGATGCCCGACACCTCGCCCGCCCGACACCTCGCCCGACACCGCCCGACACCTCGGCTCGGCCGACACCTCGGCGCGGTTCGGAGCGCCTTCTTGCACTCGGGGCGCTTCACGGCGCTCGGTCCGGACCTTGTGGGCAAGCCCTTCGGGTTCAGGGCTCGGCGGGGTCCTCGCCCTCGGTGGCGCGCCGAATGACGTCGATCACGCCGTCGAAGGCGTCGCGCATGGCCCAGGCCTTGGCGGTATAGCTCGGCAGCGCGTCAGCGCGCTCCAAGCCCTCGCTCAGCGCGCGCCGGAGGCCCCCGCAGTCCCTGAGGATACGATCCAGGGTCAGCGCCGCGCCCTCATAGATTCGGAAGCAGGCCTCGTGATTGCCCTCGTTGTAGAGCGGCGCCCCCGACTCGATGGCGCCCCCGATCGAGGTGACGACCGCCTGAATCTCGTCCACCCCGCAGTCGCCGAGCACCGCGACGTCGTGCCGCGGTACCTCGCGTCGCGGCCCACGCAGGCCCTGGGCGAGTGCGATCTTTCGGGTGAACTCCGCCAGCGGCTCGTCGCCCTGTTCGGCCAACAGCGGCCGGACGCAGCGGATGGGCACCCCGAAGTTCACGTTCTGGCCCAGCGTGTTCTGGAGCGTGGCGACGCCGATGACCTCGCCGTGCTCGTTGAACAGCGGCCCGCCCGACGAGCCAGGCGCGATGGGCGCCGAGATTTGAAGGAGCGTCAGCTGCGCATCCACGTGGCGGATGCCGCTGATCAGCCCGTCGCTCACCGTGTGGCCCAGCCCCAGCGGGTGGCCGATCGCGATCACGGGCTCCCCGGGGCTCGGATCGGCGTCGGCGGCGATCGGCAGCCCGGGCAGGCCCAGGGAGGGCACGCGCAGGAGCGCCAGGTCGCGCACCGTGTCGATGGCCACCACCCGCACGTCCTCGAAGGTCCGGCCGTCGCTGGTAAGCACCTGGGCGGCGCTGGCGCCAAAGATCACGTGGAGGTTGGTGGCGATGCGGTCCGCGTCGACCGCGAAGCCGGTGCCGAGGCCGCTCGGCGTGCGGATGAGCACCACCGAGGCCGTGGAGCGCGTCGCGATCTCGGAGGGGGTGAGCGCCGCGATCGTGGGTGGCCCCGGCTGGCTCATCGCCGGCGGCGGCACGATGTCGGGCGGCGCACCGCAAGCGCACAGCAGGGCCAAGGGCGCGAAGACCAGCGCCGCCCGCCGCCGTCCGGGTCCTTGCTCCGCGTCAGACATGGGGGATGCGTCCATCGCTCGTCACGTTGGTTAGCCCAGCGGGGGCTGTCAATGCCCGTGACCCAAAGCCAGCGGCGCCGCGCGTGGGTGTGCGTCGGCCAGCACCGCGCGCGCCAAAGCCTGAACCCGGCGGGTTCAGGCGATGGCGAGCGCCTGCCTGAGGCGCGCCCCGACCCTGCGGTCGGGCCGTCGATCAGTAGCGGTAGTGGTCGGCCTTGAAGGGGCCCGCGACCGGCACGCCGATGTACGCGGCCTGCGCTTCGGTGAGCTGCGTGAGCTTCACGCCGAACTTGTCGAGGTGCAGGCGGGCGACCTTCTCATCGAGGTGCTTGGGCAGCACCGTGACGCTCTTGCCGTAGGTCTCGGCATTCTGGTGCAGCTCGATCTGGGCCATGACCTGGTTGGTGAACGACGCGCTCATCACGAAGCTGGGGTGGCCGGTTGCGCAGCCCAGGTTCACCAGGCGACCCTCGGCCAGCACGATGATCGAGCGACCCGTGTCCGCGAAGCGGAACTCGTGAACCTGGGGCTTGATCTGGATCTTCTCGACCTCGCCGGCCGCGACCGCCTTCTCGAGGTCGGCCATGCCGATCTCGTTGTCGAAGTGCCCGATGTTGCAGACGATCGCGTTGTGCTTCATCCGCCGCATGTCGGACAGGCCGATGATGTCCTTGTTGCCGGTCGCGGTGACGAAGATGTCCGTGTTCTCGACGGCGTCGTCCAGGGTCACCACGTCGAGGCCCATCATGCAGGCCTGCAGGGCGCAGATGGGGTCGACCTCGGTGACCGCCACGCGCGCCGACTGGCCGCGGAGCGACTGGACAGAGCCCTTGCCCACGTCGCCGAAGCCCAGCACCAGGGCGCGCTTGCCGGCGATCATCACGTCGGTGGCGCGCATGATGGCGTCGACCAGCGAGTGACGGCAGCCGTAGACGTTGTCGAACTTCGACTTGGTGACGCTGTCGTTCACGTTGATGGCCGGGAAGAGCAGGGTGCCGTTCTCGACGCGCTCGTAGAGGCGGTGGACGCCGGTGGTGGTCTCCTCGCTGACGCCACGGATGGTGGCGGCGAGGTCGTGCCAGAAGCGATCACCCCGGGCGGCACGCACCGCGTGCAGCAGCTCGAGGACGACGCGGGATTCGTCGCTGTCGGCGGTGGCCGGCGCCGGGATGGTGCCCGAGATCTCGCACTCGCGGCCCAGGTGGATGAGCAGCGTGGCGTCGCCGCCGTCGTCGAGCAGCAGGCTGGGGCCGGCGCCGTCGGGCCAGACGAGGGCCTGCAGGGTGCACCACCAGTACTCGGCGAGCGTCTCGCCCTTCCAGGCGTAGACCGGGACGCCCTTGGGATCGGCCGGGGTGCCGCCGACGCCGAGGGCCACCGCGGCGGCGGCGTGGTCCTGGGTCGAGAAGATGTTGCACGACACCCACCGCACGCTGGCGCCGAGATCCACGAGGGTCTCGATGAGCACGCCAGTCTGGATGGTCATGTGCAGCGAGCCCATGATGCGGGCGCCCGCGAGGGGCTCTTGGCCCGCGTACTCCTCGCGGAGGGCGGCGAGGCCCGGCATCTCGACCAAGGCGAGGTCGAGCTCCTTGCGGCCGAAGGTGACAGTGGGCTGGGCGGCGTCAGCGACCTTGTAGGACAGGCCGCCGAACAGGGGCAGGCCGGTGTCGAGGAAGGCGGCGGCGCTCTTCGGGCTGGTGCTGCTGGGCATCGGAGTGGTCCTCCCGGTTGAGTTCATCCGATTATGCGGGTAAACGAATGAAACGCAACCCGGTACGACGACGGGCCGTGACGACGGGCGGTGACGATGGGCCCACGAATTTACGAACGCCTCGGCGCGCTCACCGAGCCGATCAGGGTGCGGCTGCTGTGTCTGCTCGAGCGCGAGGAGCTGACCGTGGGCGAGCTGGTGCGGGTGATCCAGCTCCCGCAGTCGACGGTCAGCCGGCACCTGAAGCAGCTCCATGCGCAGGCGCTGATCGGTCGGCGGGCGGCGGGCACGGCCAGCTTCTTCCGGTTGGCCAACCTCGACGCGGGGACGCGGGCGCTGTGGTCCCTGGTCCGCGACGATGTGGGGGACGCCTACGCCGAGGACCAGCAGCGCCTCGAGACGGTGTTGGCGCTGCGCACCTTGGACTCGCGCACCTTCTTCGAGCGGGTCGGCGGCGGGTGGGATGCCTTGCGCGCGCAGCTCTTCGGCGAGGGGTGCCTCGTGCAGGCCTTGCTGGCGCTGCTGCCGCCGGATCTGATCGTGGCGGACCTGGGGTGCGGCACCGGCGATGCGCTGGCGCAGCTCTGGCCGTATGTGGGGCGGGTGATCGGGGTGGATCGCGAGCAGGCCATGCTCGACGCCGCGCGCGATCGGCTCGGCCCGTCGGCGGGCGTCGATCTGCGCCGGGGTGATCTGGCGGACCTGCCGCTCGCCGACGGTGAAGTGGACGCCGCCCTCACGATGCTGGTGCTGCACCACGTCGAGTCGCTGCCGCCGGTGTACGCCGAGGTGGCGCGGGTGCTCCGACCGGGCGGCCGCTGGGTGGTGCTCGACATGGCCGAGCACGAGCACGCGGAGTACCGGCAGACGATGGGGCACGTGCACCTGGGCTTCTCGGAGGAGCGCCTGACCGCGCTCGCCGCGGGCGCGGGGCTGACCGTGTGTGCGCACCGCGTGTTGCCCATCGCGCCCGGGGCCCTGGGCCCGCCGCTGAGACTGGCGGTGATGCGGAAGGGCTGAGGCGCGCTATTCCTGGGCCGTGGGCTTCTCGGGTGCGTCGGCGGCCCGAGGCGACCCATCGGACACCCGCGCGGTCGCCGCGGCCGATCGCGCACCGCCCTCCTCGACGGCGCGGGCGCGGCGCTCCGCTCGCTGCTGGTTGCGCTTTCGACTGCGCTCCGCGCGCTGCTTGTCGGCCAGGTAGAGCCGCTCCACCTTCGCGCGCGCCCAGTCGGTCTTGCGAAGGAACTTGAGGCTCGAGCCCAGGCTCGGGTCGTTCTTGAAGCAGGCGATGTCGATCCGCTCCGCGAGCCCGGGCCATCCGTACCGGTCGACCAGTTCAGTCAAGAGGGCCTTCAGCGTGACGCCGTGCAGGGGGTCGTTCGGCTGCGCGGGGTGATCTTTCGGCTGTGCGGGGTGATCTTTCGGCTGTGCGGGGGGATCTTTCGGCTGTGCCGGTTGCATGCGGTCCTCGTCATCGCGCGGTGCGGCCGCACGGTAGCACTCGGGGGCTCACCGGGGCGCGGCTAGCGATCCCTGCGCCTGCGTCGGGCTGACAGCCCAGCGCTGAAGGCCGGAGCCGGCCGTGAGCGCCCGCGTGACCGAGAAACTCCGCGACACCCACGCTGTAGGATTTCCGTCGCACCGGTCAGAATGCTTGGCTGCCTCGACTGGGGGTTCGGCAAAGGTTCAACAGGGGGTCGGCAAACCTCGGGGTCGATTAGGCCAGGGGGCGCGTCGCGCTCGGTGGCTTCCCTCGGCGCGCGCGATCAACGAAGATCGCCGCCATGAAGATCCACCATCTCAACTGCGCCACGCTCTGCCCCACCGGCGCCCGCTTCCTGTTCGGGGATGCGCCGCCGGCGCTGCGCCACATGGTCTGTCACTGCTTGCTCGTCGAGACCAAGGCCGGGTTGGTCCTCATCGACACCGGCTTCGGCACCGACGACGTGAAGCACCACGGGCGCCGCCTGGGGACGCCGATGCGCTGGATCCTGCCCCCCTCGTTCACGCTCGAGGAGACCGCGCTGTCCCGGGTCGAGGCGCTGGGCTTCGCGCGGGAGGACGTGCGGCACATCGTGGTCACGCACCTCGACCTGGATCACGCGGGCGGCTTGGGCGACTTCCCGAATGCGACGGTCCACCTGCTGCTCGACGAGCACCACGCGGCCCACAACGGCGGCTGGTTCGAGCGCCTGCGATACCGTCCGCTCCAATGGGCGCACGGGCCCCACTGGTCGGCCTACCGCGAGCAGGGCGAGGCCTGGTTCGGCTTCGAGGCGGTCCGCGACCTCGCCGGTCTGCCGCCGGAGATCCTGCTCGTGCCCCTGCGTGGACACACGGCCGGGCACACCGGGGTGGCGGTCGACACGGGTGACGGGTGGCTGCTGCACTGCGGCGACGCCTACTTCCATCACAGCGAGACGAGCGCCGCGCCCTGCTGTCCGGCGGGCCTGCGAGCCTTTCAGACGCTGGTTCAGCAGGATGGGCGGGCGCGGCACCACAACCAGGCGCGGCTGCGCGCGCTGGTGGCCGAACACGGGCACGCGGTGCGGCCCTTCTCGGCCCACGACCCCACGGAGTTCGCGCGCTTCGGCTGAGCGCCTCGGGACCGCCTCAGCGGCAGCCGGCGGGGGTCGGCGCGGGCAGCAGGGGCAGCAGGCGCCCGAGCTCGGCGCAGGCGAGGACGCCGTCCCCGTTGAGATCCAGCGTCTCGGTGCGGTTGGTGCCGTCCGCGCGCACCATCACCAAGCGCCCGCTCGCGCCCTGGCGGCGGCGGTCGGCCAGCAGGCGCGAGGCGGGGCCGCCCACCGGGATCTCGGTCGTGCTCCCACCGCCGGGGCCGGCCAGCACGTTGTCCTGCACCTCGAGGGCGAAGTCCGCCCAGGTCTGGCGAACCGCCCAGGTCTCGGTGGGCACCTCGCCGTCGCCGCGCAGGGTGACGCCGGGATCGCCGTCGGCGTCCTGGTCCGCCACGAGACGCTCGGGCACTTGGGTGGCGCCATCCTCGATCAGCGCGCCGTCGGTCAGCCCCCAGCTCTCGCGCCACCCCCCGAGCGTGAGCGTGGCGCCGGGTCCGAGGCGGTCGACCCTGCCGCGGGCTCGCAGTGGCGGCAGCGCCTCGAGCAGCGCCCGGCCCGGCAGCTCGGCGGCGCAGTTGCCCGTGGGGTCGCGCAGGCGGCTCTGCGCCAGGTCGCAGATCATCAGGCTGGCCTCGACGTCGCGCGTGCGCTGGCACACCTGGGCCACCCCGATGCGCGTGACCACCTCGGCCTGCGCCTGGCGCCCACCGATCCTCACCGAGGCGACCGTCTCCAGCTCGAATATCCAGGCGCCCGACAGGTCGGGCAGCCCGCCCGTCCCGACGCAACGCTCCAGCGCCAGGCCCTTGTCGAGCGGACCGCTGGGCCCGTCGGCGCCGGCGTCGGCCGGGGGGGCCTCGTCCTCTGGGTCGAGCGGCGGACACGCGGACAGCCACGGCACCCAGACGACCAGCGCGCAAACGCGCAGCAGGCCGGAGCGCGTCACGCCTGCTTCGACTGCAGGAAGCGGGTCAGCGCGTCCGCGGTCTTCTGGAAGTTGGGCTGGATCATGCGGCCGACGAAGTCCTCGACCTTGCTGGTGACGCTCTTGATCAACAGCCGCGGCACCATGCCGCTCAGGTCGAGCGTGAGATCGCCGTGGATGCGCATCTCGGTGCCGTCGCCCTTGACGTGGTGGCTGGTGGTGCCGGCGCACTTGATTCGATCG
>CALBMW010000302.1 GCA_937896275.1 uncultured Myxococcales bacterium | reverse complement strand
CCCAGCAGGCCGTGGCCGATGGCGTCGGCCACCCGGCGGGCGCGCTCGTAGCCCTGGCGGGCGGCGGTCGTCCGGCCCAGCAGGCGGGCGCGTTCGGCCGCCGCGAAGGTCGCGTACAGGTCGAACCACCGCGGCCCGCCCTGGGCGCGCTTCGCCGCGCGGCGTTCGAGCCTCCACAGCGTCAGCGCCGCGCGCGACCGCGAGCCCCCCGGCGCGCGAGCCTGCGCCAGCGCCGCGAAGAGCATGAAGTCGAGCTCCCATATCTGTCCCGCGGACACGATGGCTTGCGGGTGACGCGCCAGCAGCGCCAGCGCGTCGTCCCATCGCTCCAGCAGCACGAGCGCCTTGAGGCGGCAGGTGCGGTAATAGGAGAACGGGATGGGATCGATGTGCGCCTCGAGCTTCCGCGCGAAGTCGGCCTCGTCGGCCTCGTCGGCCTCGTCCGCTCCGTCCGCCCGCCCGAGGCATCGGAGCAAGCGCTCCAGCCCCTCGATCTCATAGACCGAGTGCGCGTCGCCCACGCGCATCAGAAAGCTCTGGTAGCGGCCCAGCAGCGCCCACTGCTCGGCGAGATCCCGCGCGCAGGTCGACAGGAGCGTCAGGGCGACGCCGCGGCTGTAACCGGCGAACAGCACGTCGCCGAGATCGGCGGCGTCATCGGCGTGCGCGCGCTCGGCGTCCACGGCGGTCCGCGGATCGTGCACCCAGGGGATCACGAAGAAGCGAATGAGGGCGACAAAGCCACGAACGTCCGCGTGCGGCTCTCGGCGCGCCAAGGTCAGGCCGAGGTCGCAGAAGCGCTCGCCCTCGCGGAAGTCCCCCAGCCCATGCGCCAGCAGCATGCCGAGCATCGCGACGAAGACCGGGAATTGCTCCGTGCGCCCGTGCTCGAGCGACAGACGCAGCCCCAACAGCGCGTAATAGGACAGGAAATTCGAGTCGACCGTGATCGCGGGCGGGAGGCTCGCTGCGATGATCTCGAGCGCCGCCAACGTGCGGGCGTCGTGCATGGTCCGCATCGCGCTGAGGGCCCGATCGGAGCGCCCGCGCATCGCCAGGCGGGTGCGCACCATCTGCGTGAGCACCTGGGGCATGCCCACCGTGCGCGGCGCGTCGAGGCCCAGCAAGCGCAGGCCCTCGATGCCCGCGCCCAGCGCGCTGACGTGATCGCCCCCGTGCGTGATGCCCATGACCCGCGCGCGGAAGACGCGGGCGATCTCATGGGGGCCGTCCAGGTGGGGGCGCATGCCCTCGAAGGTGCGCTCGGCCTCGGGGGCGCGCCCGTTGAGGTAGCGCAGCTCCATGAGCTGGGTCGCGAGCGTCAGCCAGTCGGCGCGGTGCGTCTCGAAGGCACGCGCACCCAAGGACGCGAGCGCGCCCGCCACATAGGTCTCGGCGGCCCCGAACGAGCCCTCCTTGCGGCTCTGTCGCGCCGCGAGCGTGTGGACGAGGCGCAGATGCTCGGGCGAAATGCGCGCGGCGTTCCCGGCGCCGTCATAGTGCATCGCGATGCGGACGATGTCCTCGCCTTCGAGCCCGCGCAGGCGCTCGAGCGTCTCCGCGATGCGCGCGTGCAGGCCCCGCCGTTCGGCCCCGCCGAGCGCCCCGGTGACGAGCTCGCGGATGCGATCATGTGCCACGCGCAGGCCGCCCGCGCGCCGGTCGTCCTTGAGCGCCATGCGACGCTTCACGAGTTCGTTGAGCGCGCCCGTGAAGGCGCTCGCTTCGAGCATCGCGCAGGCCGCCAGCTCGTCGCGGGTCGTGCCTTGGTCGATCAGCGCGAGCAGCCGCAGCAGAGCCCGTGGTCCGCGTCGAGCGACGACAGGCGCCGCGCGACGAGCTCCACCATGCTCGTGGGGATCTCGAGCGCGTCGATGGCATCGACGGTCGTCCACGTGCCGACCTGTTGTGAGATCGCGCCGCTCTCGACGAGCGCCCGCATCACCTCCTCGACGAAGAAGGGGTTGCCACCTGCCTCGGCGACGATGCGCGCGACGAAGGCCTTCGGGAGCGCCTCGATGCCCAACATCGATCGCATCATGTCATGCAGGGGCGCGACACCGAGCGGGGGGAGCTCGACGCGGTCCAGCAGGCCGGCCGCCGTCAGCCCGGTCAGGACTGCCTCGATGGGTCGACCGACGCTGTCCTCGGGCCGCGCGCTGCCGAGCAGGGCGAGGGGGATCCAGGCGCCGCGCACCGCGTGCTCCGCGAGCGTCAGGGCCAGCGCCTCAACGAAGCGGGCCGTCGCCGCGGGCGCCCACTGAAGGTCGTTGAAGTACAAGGCGATCGGAGCCAGCCGGGCGAGGGCCAGGGTGAACTCGACCGCGGCCTGCTGGATGCGGAAGCGCTCCGCGCTCGAATCCGCCAGGACCTCGGTGGCCTGCACCCGGCCCTGGCCGAAGGTGGGCTCCACCTTGACCAGCTCGGGGCCGTAGCGCTCGATGAGCGCCCCCGCGCCGATCGCGCCGCAGACCCGCTCGAGCAGCGCCACCACCTGCGCGACGGGCGCGAGCTCGGCGCTGGACGCCTCGTGGCAATCCCCCACCACGAAGGTCAGGCGGCCGATCTGGGCCCGGTGGCGCACCTCGCGCATGAGCCGCGACTTGCCTGCGCCGCCTTCGCCCGACACCACGAGCATGCAGGCCGGCTCGACGCCCGCCACGCGACGTTCGACGAAACGATTGAGGCGCGCGAGCTGCTTGGCGCGGCCCACGAACCGGCTCGACAGGAGGTAGCTGGCGCGCGTCGCCTCGGTCTCGAAGTCGAAGGGCGGATCGACGTGCGCGTTGATCGCCGCCACCACCGCGCCCGCCGTGGGGAAGCGATCGCTCGCTTCGCGCGCCGACAGGCTCTCGACGACGCCGCGCAGCCACGCCGGCACCAGCGCCTGCTCGGCCTCGGTGAACTGCGCCGCGTGACCCGCCGCCACCGCCTGCATGATGGTGGTGAGCGAGCCTGCCTCCACCGGGCTGCGCCGACACAGGAGCGCGAACAGCGTCATCCCCAGCGCGTAGAGATCGACGCGCTGATCAATCTCCTGTACCCGGCCCTCGAACAGCTCGGGCGCCATGAAGATCGGCGTGCCACGCATCACGCCCGGCTGAAGCTCGTTCTTGACGGCCGCCACCCCGAAGTCGAGCACCTTGACGGTGCCCGTGGCGTCCACGAGCACGTTCGCCGGCTTGATGTCGAAGTGCACAAGCCCCCGGCTGTGCACGTAGGCCAGCGCGCGGCACACCTGCACCACCAGGCCGACGACCGTCTGCCACGACGCCCCTTCGGTGGCCGTCATCAGGTCCTGCCCGTTCACCCGCTCCATGGTGAACAAGTGGGCCCCCTCGCCGGTGACGATGAAGTCGTAGACCTCGGCCAGGTTGGGGTGGTGCAGGGCCGCCATCGTCTGGAACTCGGAGCGCAGCAGCCTCGCCAGCTCGGGCCGCGCGAAGGCCTGCCGGAGCGTCTTGAGGACGATGACGCGCTGGGTGACGAGGTCGGTCGCCTCGTAGACGGTGCTCATCCCGCCCTCGCCGAGGGGGCGCTCGACGCGGTAGCGGCCCTCGATGACGGTGCCGCTCGGGAGCGCGATCTCGTCGGTCGGCGAGGCGTCGCCGCCCGAGAGCGGCGCCGGCGAGACCCGCGCCACCATGGTCTCGTCGGTCGCGGCGTCGAGGGCGACCGCCCCGCCGGTGGACGAGGCGAGCCCGACCGCCTCGCTGGCGCCGAACTGGGTCTCGGCGAAGGAGTCGACGCTGGCCCGGGCCGCGGTCGATGACGTCGGCTCGGAGGTGGACGCGTTCACCCTGGATGGCAGGGGCTTTGACATGGCGTCAGTGTACTCGGGCGTGACTGGATCTCAATGGATGCGGCCCCATCTGGTTCACTGCGGCCGAGGCCGCGATGGCGGCGCGCGGAGCCCGGCTTCGTGCGATCCGCAGGGCGAAGGGCACCGCATGCCCGGCTGACGGCTGAGCGCTGACGGCTGAGCGCTGACACTGAGCGCTGACGGCTGAGCGCTGACACTGAGCGCTGACACTGAGCGCTGACACTGAGCGCTGACAGCCGCGCCAGACGGGCACTCGCCCGTAAACCGGGGGCACGCCCCCCGGACGCCGCCCGCGGCCCTACCGCTTCTCCTTGCCATCGACGTACTCGGCCGTCCGCCAGACGCTGCCGTCCGCGCGCCACCAGGTCCACGTGCCCGTGCGCTGGCCCTCGACGTAGCTGCCTTCGCTCTCGCGGGCGCCGTCCGGGTGCCATGAGGTCCAGGTGCCGGCCTCGCGGCCCTCGGCGTCGAAGGTGCCCTGGGACTTCCGCGCGCCGCCCGGGTGGAAGGTGATCCAGGGGCCGACCTTCTTGCCCGCTGCGTAGTTGCCCTCGCCCTGCTTGCTGCCGTCGGGGTGGAAGGTGGTCCAGGGGCCGTCCTCCTTGCCCTGGGCGTAGGTGCCCTCGAAGCGGCGCTGGCCGTCGGCGTAGTAGCCCTGCCACGCGCCGGCCTCCTCGCCCTTCGCGTAGTCGCCCTCGAGCATGGTCTTGCCGGTCTCGTAGTTCAGCGTCCAGGCGCCGTCCTGCTCGCCCATCTGGAAGGTGCCGCGGCGCTCGACCTCGCCGTTGGGGTGCCACCAGGTCCACGCCCCCACCGCCAGCAGCTCGATCTCGTCGTCGCCCTTGGGCCGGCAGATGCGGCAGCCGACGCGGCGCTCCTCGTAGTCGACCTGCCAGTCGCCGTCGCGCGCGTTGCACGCCTGGCGCGCCGGGTTCACCTCGGCGCCGTCCTCGTAAGTGACCGTGCGCCAGGGCTCGCCCGAGTACCACCACTCGCGCCACTCACCCTGCTTCTTGCCGTCTTTGAAGGGGCCCTCGCCCGCCTTCTTTCCGTTGTTGTGCCACTCGACCCAGGTGCCGCCCTTCTCGTCCTGCTCGAAGGGGCCGGAGGCCTTGGGGAAAGACTCCCAGTGCGTGAACTTCCAGGTGCCCGTCCGGTTGCCGACGATGTCGTACTGGCCGCGCCATGCCTCGCGACTGTTGCGGTAATAGGCCACCCACTCGCCCGATCGCGCGTCGTTCTGGTAGGCGCCGTCGACCTTCAGTTCGCCGGTCTCGAACCACTGCTTCGAGGGCCCGCTGCGGCGTCCCGCCTGATAGGTCTCGGTGTGATCGGTGTTGCCGTTCTCGAACCACCACGTCCAGGTGCCCACCCGCGCCCCGCCGGCGAGCTCGCCCCCCTCGCGCGGCGTGCCGTCGGGCCAGAAGGCCTTCCAGGCGCCGCTGCCCTCGACGATCTCCGAGCGGCCGTACTCGGTGACGCCGTCCTTGGCCCGGAAGACGTGCCGTCCGGTGGGCACGCCCTGGTCGTACTCCCCTTCCCGCAGCACCTCGCCGGTGGGGTGGTAGTCGACGTGGTGGCCCGTCTCCACGCCGCCGACGAAGATGGCCTTCCATTGGGGCTTGCCGTCGGGGTAGGAGCCTCGCCACTCACCCGTCTTCTTGCCATCGACGAGGCACCCGTCCTCGCGCACCTCGTAGTCGACGGTCCAGTCACCCTCGGCCTCGCGACACTTCTTCTCCCACTCGCCCACGCGCTCGCCCCGATCGAACTCGACCGACCGCCACAGGTGGCCGTTGAGCGACCACTCGCGGAAGGTGCCCTGCTCGCGATCGTCGACGAAGGGCCCCTGCCGGATCATGGGCCCCTTCTCGTGCCAGAAGGTCCACGTCCCCACCTGCTTCCCGTGGTCGTAGTCGCCCTCCTCGGACTTGTGCCCCTTGGCGTACCAGCTGGTCCAGCGGCCGTGCTGCTGCCCCTCGACGTAGTCGCCCTGCGTCGCCCGCTGGCAGTTGGAGTACCAGCGCACCGACGGGCCGTCGCGGCGGTCGCCGACGAAGTGCTCGACGAAGCTGGGCTGGCCGCCGGCGTACCAGCCCTGCCAGGTGCCTGTCTTCTTGCCTGCGATATAGCCGCCGACGACGGCGACGGCGCCGTTGTCGTGCAGCTCGCGGTAGGGGCCGTGCAGCTTGCCGTCCTTGACCCAGCCCTCGGCGGCGCGGATCTGCTCCTCGGGCTTGGCGGCGACGCGCCACAGCCCCTGGCGATGGCCGCGCTGCATGCAGCCGTTCACCCCTCGCTGCTCGTACCAGCGGCCTCGGATGGCGACGCAGCCGGCGCGATCGGAGGGACCCTCCGCAGGGGGCGCGGCGTGTGGATCGGGGGTCGCGCCGCCGTCCGTCGCGCCGCCGTCCGTCGCACCGCCGTCGACCGCGACATCCGGCGGAGGCAGCCCGGCGTCGCCGTCGCGCTGGCTCCACGCCAGGCACGGGGCCAGCGTCAGGGCGACCAGCAGGAGCTTCCCGACAAGACCAGGACCGAGCGCAATGCGAGGCTGGCAGGCTCTCAGGGCGCGCCTCATGGCTTCTTCCCCAGGACACCCTCGAGCGCCTTGTCGGCGTCCAACCGGACGGGGCGCCCGTCGAGGCTGGTGAGATCGCTCTGCGTCAGCTCGACCTTGGGGGCCAGCGCGACGTCGTGGAACTTGTCGCACAGAGCGACGGGGAGCGGCTCGTCGTCCCCGAGGTCCTTGGCCTCGACCGACGCGCAGTTGTACTGCTGACCCGTCGGCGACTCGAGGCAGGCCTCGGCGCCGGCGTCGGTCGCGCGCACGAAGAGGATGATGGGGCTCTGCCGCCGGCGCAGGCGCGGCGACGCCTCGAGTCGCTCGGCGACCTCCTTGGCGACCGCCGATCCGTCGTGCTGCAGCGTGACGGGCAGCGCGATGCCCAGCTGACGCAGCACCGCGGGCCACGCCACCAGCACCTCGATGAAGTGGGCCATCGCGGCGTCGTGCTGACCCTGCTGCTCGAAGACGTCGGCCAGGATGGCCCGCACCCGCAGGCGAAGCAGCGCGTCGGCCTCGGGGATCTTCGCGAGCGCCGCCTCGCCGAACCGTCGCGCACGCGCCAGATCCCCCTCGCGCCACCGCAGCTCGGCCTCGACGGCGTCGAGCCAGTGGTGGGCGAGGCGGTCGTAGTCCGGCTCGAGCACGCGGGCCTCCGTCACGACCTGGTCGATCAGGCCCTCACCGAGCATGGCGCTCAGGCCGCCCGAGTACCAAGGCAGCAGATCGGTGTAGTAGGGCCTCACGATGTCGAGCAGCAGCGTGCCGTCGGCTGCCAGGCGCAGGGCCGAGCGGCGGACCTCCCAGCGGCTGGCCTCGAGCGCCTGGAGCTGGCCGCGGAGCCAGAAGCCGGGCAGCAGATCCCGGACCGCGATCCGCTCGCGCATCTGCTCGATGCGGGCGGTCAGCACCGACCAGAAGAGCACGGCGTTGGCGAGCTTGAGGTTCTCTTCGGACGCGCTGGTCATGCCGGCGCGATCGGGCGACTCGACGATGGGCCGCACGCGCTCGTCGGCCTCTTCGATCTGGCCCAACGCCAGCAGCAGCTCGACGAGGCGGCCCTTGATCATCATCTCGTTCTGCACGCGCAGATCGGCGGGGCGCGGGATCTTCCGAAGCTCCTGCAAGGCCGCGATACTCTTCTGGTATTTGCCCTCGAGCAGGTAGACGACGGTGAGCTGGGCGTAGGGCGAGGTGGGGCAGCTGCCGTCCTTGGTCTTGAGCGCCTTGAGGTCGAAGGTCTCGGCCTCGTCGAAGCGAAAGACGCGACGGGCGGCGAGGGCCAGGTTGCTGGCGATGATGCAGGACTCGCCGCGCGTGTTCTCGAAGCCGCGCTGCCCCCACTCGTAGCTGGCCTTGCGGTTGCGGGCCTCGTCCTCGACGGCCATGAGGCCGTTGTAGGCGCGCTCGCGGATGTCGGCGTCGTCCGACAGGATGAGGCGTTCGCCGATCGCGCGGGCCTCGGCGTAGCGGCCCAGCTTGAGCAAGGGCCAGATGCGGTAGACCTCGAAGGGCGGGTTGTACAACGCGTCGTGGTCCGCGATGGCCTCGAGCTGCTCCTCGCGGCGGTCCATCTCGCCGAGCAGCCACTGGAGCTCGTAGAGCAGGCGCTTGTGCCAGTCGCGCGCGCGCACATCGGTGGGGGGCGCGCCGCCGTACTGGCCGGTGAGCAGGCGGATGCTCTTCTTCTGCAGGAACAGGGCGCGGGCCAGGTTGCCCTCGGCGCGAAAGTGCACCGAGCTCAGGACGTAGGTGGCCAGAAAGTCGTCGGGGTCGCCGGCGAGCACCTTCTCGGCGCGCTCGCGTGCGGTGGCGAACTTGCCCTCCTGAAGGCTGAGCAGCGCCTGCTGCGCGGGGGCCGAGCCGATCGCCATCTGGGCGGCGGCCGGCAGCGCGAGCAGCGCGAGCAGCGCGAGGATCAGCCGGGGCAGGAGCAGGGCGGGGCGGCGCATCAATGATCAGCGCAGCGTCGAGCGGGCGAGCGCCTCGAGGGGCCCTCGCATGGCGTCGGTGACGACCTTGCCCGGCTCGTCGACGCCCGGGATCACCGCCAGCCGGTGCCGGAAGATGGGCACCCCGAGGTACTCGATGTCCTCGGGCGCGACGAAGTCTCGTCCGCGCAGCATGGCCAAGGTCTGCAGCGCCGGGATGGCCAACACCAGCGAGCGCGTCGAGACGCCCTGCGTGACGCGGCGGTCCTGACGGATGGTGCGGGCGATGTCGACCAGGCACTCGTGGACGCGCACCGAGACTGCGACGGTCTCGCGCAGCAGCGTACGGGCGGCGACGACCTGGCCGCGGCTGACCTTCTCGAGCTGCTCCGGGCGCGGCCGGGGCTTTCCCCAGCTGGCGAGGACCTCGAGCTCGGAGCTCCGGTCGACGTGATCCATGCGGATCTTGAAAAGAAAACGGTCGAGCTGGGCCAGCGGCAACGGATAGGTGCCCACCGAGTCGAGCGGGTTCTGGGTGGCGATGACGAAGAAGAGCTCGTCGAGGGGGTGGCTGACATTGTCGACGGTGACCTGCTTCTCGGCCATGGCCTCGAGCAGCGCCGCCTGCACCTTGGGCGAGGTGCGGTTGATCTCGTCGACCAGCAAGATGTGGGCGAAGACGGGGCCGTGGCGGAACTGGAAGTCGTTGGCCTCGGTGTCGAACATCATCACGCCGGTGATGTCCGAGGGCAGCAGGTCGGGCGTGAACTGGACGCGGCGGAAGTCGACGATGTGATCGTCCGCCGAGTCGTCCACGATGCTGTTGCCCATCGCCTTGGCGAGCGTGGTCTTCCCCGATCCGGGGTAGTCCTCGAGCAGCACGTGGCCGTCGCCGAACAGGGCGACGAGCACCAGCTCGATCACCTCGTCGCGGCCCATCACGTCGTAGCGCATGCGCGCGCGAATGCGCTCGGCGATGGCGCGCGCCTCATCGAGGCTCTGCAACTGCACGGCGGGCGACTCCTTGAGGATCGAGATCATCGGGTGAACCACCATCCCACCGGGTTCAGCCAACCGAGCGCGCGGCGAAGGGCGGGCACGCCGTCCGCCAGCTCGACGCGGACCTGGCGACACAGGACCAGGAGCTCGGCGCGGGCCTCGGGGGTGGGGGCCCCGAGGGTCAGCTTCAAGTGCACCGCGGTCAAGCGCGGCATCGAGGGGGCCAGCGCGGCCAGGCGGGCGGCGTGGCGCTCGCGGGTCTCTCCCAGGTGGCGGGCGCCGCCGACGTCGCTGAAGCGATCCAGGGTGGCGGCGTAGGCGCGCGTGGGCCCCGCGGCGGCGGCGGCGAGGCGCCCGACCTTGACGGCGTAGGCCAACGCGAGGGTCGCTGCGAAGCCCACCAGCAGCCAAAACCCGAGCAAAGTCCACGGGATGCGAAAAGGGTCACGCATCGCCTCCTCGCTGCGGCCGCCCGTCTTGTCGTCGCGGGCGAGCTCGCCGAGCAGGCTCTCGAGGGACTGGTCGACGATGCGCGGGGGCGGCTCGTCGGAGCGCTCGGGGTAGATGTCGAAGGGCACCCAGCCGACGCCGGCGAGGTGAATCTCGGGCCAGGCGTGGGCGCGGTCACCCAGGATCAGGACGGTCGAGCCGGCGCCGCGCATGCGGTTGTCGACGGCGTAGCCGATGGCCACGCGCGCGGCGATGCCCTGGCTGCGGAAGAGCAGGACGGCCGCGTGGGCGAAGTGGACGCAATAGCCGCGCAGGCTGCCGAAGAGGAACGAGGCGGCCGGATCG
This sequence comes from uncultured Myxococcales bacterium, assembly GCA_937896275.1. GTDB lineage: Bacteria > Myxococcota_A > Bradymonadia > UBA7976 > UBA1532 > JACKDN01. The sequence goes on along the minus strand of CALBMW010000302.1, from coordinate 147 downwards.
TCGGTCGTCGCGTGGCGCTCCTTGCGGGTGTAGAAGCCGTTCGCCTCGAGCCAGCGCTTGAGGGCGAAGGCCTTCATCAGATCGTCGCCGGCGAAGCGCGGATCCAGGCCGCGCAGGATCTCGTCGGCCAGCGAGGCGTAGCGCGGG
>CALBMW010000301.1 GCA_937896275.1 uncultured Myxococcales bacterium | reverse complement strand
GGAGTCCTCCTGCGCGCCCGTCACCCCGTCCGCTCCGGTGGAACGCTCGGTGCAGCGCTCGAGGGCGCGGCGGCGAAGACGGTCGGGACGCCCGATGATCTCGTCGAGCGTTCGCACGCCCAGCGACGCGAGCAGCGCGCGCACCCGCTCGGCGAGCAGCAGGAAGAAGTTCACGACGTGATCGGGCTGGCCGGCGAAGCGGGCGCGAAGCTCCGGGTCCTGGGTCGCGATCCCCACCGAGCAGGTGTTCTGATGGCATCGCCTCAGCATCACGCAGCCCTCGACGATGAGGGCCGAGGTCGCGAACCCGAACTCCTCGGCGCCGAGCAGCGCGGCGACGATGACGTCGCGGGCCGAACGCAGGCCACCGTCCACTTGCAGGCGGACCCGACCACGCAGATCGTTCTGCACCAGCACCTGCTGCGCCTCGGCCAGCCCCAACTCCCAAGGGACGCCCGCGTGCTTCAGGCTCGACTGGGGCGAGGCGCCCGTGCCGCCGCTCCAGCCTGCGATGACCACCGCGTCCGCGCCGGCCTTGGCCACGCCCGCGGCGACCGTGCCCACCCCCACCTCGGCCACCAGCTTGACGCTCACGCGCGCCCGTGGGTTGACGGCCTTCAGGTCGTAGATGAGCTGCTTGAGGTCCTCGATGCTGTAGATGTCATGGTGCGGCGGCGGCGAGATGAGCGACACGCCGGGCGTCGAGCACCGCACCTTGGCGATGCGCTCGTCCACCTTGTGGCCCGGCAGCTGCCCGCCCTCGCCGGGCTTCGCGCCCTGCGCGATCTTGATCTGCAGGTCGTCGGCGTTGACCAGATACTCGACCGTCACGCCGAAGCGGCCGCTGGCGACCTGCTTGATCGCGCTGCGGCGAGAATCACCATTGGCATCGGGGACATAGCGGTGTGCTTCCTCGCCGCCCTCGCCGCTGTTGCTGCGCCCGCCGATGCGATTCATCGCGACCGCGAGCGTCTCGTGCGCTTCGGCGCTGATGCTGCCGAAGGACATGGCGCCGGTCACGAAGCGTCGCACGATGTCGCCGACGGGCTCCACCTCGCCTTGGGGCACGGGCGGACCGAAGGGCACCCACTCGAGCAGGGCCCGCAGGGTCGGCAGCTCGGTCGGATCGTCGATGGCCTGCTCGTAGGCGGCGTAGGCCACCGCATCGTTTCGTTGGGCCGCGTCCTGCAACAACGCGATGGTGCGCGGGTTCCAGTGGTGATGCTCGCCGCGGCGACGCCACTGATAGACGCCGCCCACGGGCACGGTGGCCAGCTCGAGCTTCGCGGCGGGGCCATAGGCGCGCGCGTGACGCTCGGTGGCCTCGCGCTGCAGCTCGGCGAGACCGAGCCCGCCGAGGCGCGCCGGGGTGCCCGTGAAGTGGCGGTCCACCAGGGTCTCGTCCAGGCCGATGATCTCGAAGATCTGGGCGCCGCGATAGGACTGGAGCGTCGAGATGCCCATCTTCGACATGACCTTCAGCAGGCCGTCGTCGATGGCTCCGACGTAGTTGCGCACGGCGTGGTCGTAGGACAGGCCGATGACCGGATCGCTGCCGTCCCCCGGCGCCTCGCAGAGCGCCCGCAGGGCGTCGAGCGCGAGGTAGGGGTTGACGGCCGCGGCGCCGAAGCCGACCAGGGCCGCGAAGTGGTGGACCTCGCGCGCCTCCCCCGTCTCGACCAGCAGGCCCGTCTGCAGGCGGGTACCTTCGCGCACGAGGTGCTGGTGGACGGCGCTCAGGGCCAGCAACGCCGGAATCGGGGCGCGCCGGGCGTCGACGCCGCGATCGCTCAGCACGAGGATGCTGTAGCCCTCGTCCACGGCCGTCTCGGCGCGCTGACAGAGCTCCTCGAGCGCCACGGCCAGCGCGTCGGCGCCCCCGGCCACCTCGTAGAGCGTCGAGAGCGTGGTCGGCTCGAAGACGCCCACGTCGACGTCGCGCACCCGGGCCAGCTGATCGTTGGTCAGCACGGGCCCGGCGATGCGCAGGCGGTGGCACTGGTCGGGGGTCTCTTCGAAGGTGTTGCCGCTCTGACCGATGGCGGTGTCGAGGGACATCACCAGGCGCTCGCGGATGGGATCGATGGCTGGGTTGGTCACCTGGGCGAAGAGCTGGTGGACATAGTCGAACAGGGACGGGGCGCGATGGCTCAGCGCGGCGATGGGGGCGTCGTTCCCCATCGAGCCGATCGGCTCCTTGCCCTGGCGCGCCATGGGTTCGAGGATGACGCGCAGATCCTCGTCGGTGTACCCGAAGGCGCGCAGGGCCAGGCGCAGGTCCTCGCCCGTGATGGGTGGATCGGGGCGCACGCCTTCGTCGACGGGCATCTGGTCCATCTGGAAGACGTTGCGCGCCAACCACCGGCGATAGGGCCACCGTTGGGCGATGTCGCCCTTCACCTCGTCGTCGTCGATGAGGCGCTTCTCGATGGTGTCGACGAGCAGCATCTTGCCGGGGCGCAGTCGGCCGCGGTGCTTCACCTCCTCGGGGGGGACGTCGATGACGCCCGCCTCCGACGCGAGGATCACGCGGTCGTCGCGGGTGATCAGGTAGCGGCAGGGGCGCAGGCCGTTGCGGTCGAGGGTGGCGCCGATCAGTTGGCCGTCGGTGAAGGCGATCGCGGCCGGGCCATCCCAGGGCTCCATGAGAGACGCCGTGTACTCGTAGAACGCCCGCCGCGCGGGGTCCATCTCGGCGTTCTCCTCCCACGCCTCGGGGATCATCATCATCATCGCGTGCGGCAGCTCGCGACCGCCGAGCGTGAGCAGCTCGACCATGTTGTCGAACTGGGATGAGTCGCTCTTGCCCGGGACGATGATCGGGAACAACCGATCCACGCCGCCATCGAACTTGGCCGACTGCAGCTGGCTGCGGCGAGCGTTCATCCAGTTGCGGTTGCCGCGCACCGTGTTGATCTCACCGTTGTGCGCGATGTAGCGCAGCGGCTGCGCGAGGTCCCAGGTGGGG
>CALBMW010000300.1 GCA_937896275.1 uncultured Myxococcales bacterium | reverse complement strand
CCCACCGTGTTCTTCACCTCGAGCGTGTTGGCCGGGATGTAGCGCTCGTCGGAGGCCCGCACGGCGATCTCGACCGGGACGCGGCGCCCGCAGCCCGCGCCCAACTCGAGCAGCTGGATCGGTGAGTCGGGCGCCCGCGAGGCCGCCGGCGAGGGCAGATCGATGCCGCCGAGGGGCTCATCGAAGGCGACGTAGACGATGGGCATCGTGGCGAAGCCGCCCACGTGTTGTTGGATCTCTTCCACCACGCGCAGCAGCGTGCCGCGCTGCGCCGGGAAGCTGGCCAGATCGGGCGTCCCGGCGGCGGTGAGGCGCGCGTCCGAGGGCCAGGGCGTGTCGTAGAAGCCCGCGCCGGCCGGGTCGAAGCGCGGGTGCAGCGCGGGCGGTCCGGCGTCTCGCGCGGCGTCCGGCGCATCGGGGTCACCCACGTCGGGCGGGAGAGGCCGCGCGCCGTCCGCGGAGGCGTCGGTCGCGATGGCGTCGACCCCTCGGTCGGTGGCGGCGGCGTCGACGTCCTGGGCGGGGCTCGCCCCGTCGTCACAGGCCGCCAGCGCCAGCAGGGTAGGCAGCGCCAGCAGGGTGGGCAGCGCCAGCAGGGTGGGCAGCGCCAGCAGGGTGGGCAGCGCCAGCAGGGCGGGCAGGGCGCGCCCGATGGGACGGGACATGGACACTCCAAGACCCCGGCAGCGGGCGATCAGCGCGTGGCGGTGCCACAGTGCGCTCACCGTGCGCGTCGATCCAGGACATCCATCGATCGAGCCCTGACGGGCAGGCGAGACGTCGAAGGCGCCGCTCCGGGTGTCGAGCGGCGACTCGACCGCGTGGCCATCCCGCAACGCCGGCTGCGCCGCGTCGGCCACGCCGGTAACCCTGCGCACGGCGCCCTCGGGGCCCGAGACGTGGCACGTCGTTTGCCGGCGCTCGGGGTTCCACTGGAGGGAGGTGTCATCATGAGCGTCACGGAGCCCCGAACCCTCATCGTCGGCAGCGATCTCAGCCCCGGCACGCGCGATCTGCTGACCTACGCGCTCGAGACCCGCCACGGCACGCACGCTCGCATCGTGCTCGTTCACGTGGTCGAGGTGGGCCAGCACATCTGGGCGGCGCTGTCTCGGGAGTACGCCGCCGACGACGTGAAGGAGCGCCTGTTCGCGATGGCCGACTCGGTGCTGCGCGACCTGTCGGCCCACGAGGCCAAGGAGCCGCCGGTCGGCGTCGAGGTGCAGATCCACTGGGGCGATCCGGCCAACCTGCTGGTGAACGTGGCGCGCATCGAGGGCGCCGACCTCATCGTCCTGGGCCGCCACACGCCCGGCAAGCTGCGGGAGTTCGTGCTCGGCGGCGTCACCGACAAGGTGCTGCGCCGCGCGCCCTGCCCGGTGGTGGTCGTGCCCCAGAACGGCTGAGGCGCGGGCGGCGCGCTCGCCTCAGCCCTTGCGCTCGGCCAGGTAGCCCAACACGTTCGCGACGATGCGCCGCGCGTCCGCGGGCCGGTACCCCGCCGCCCGATAGACGGCCACGTCACCCATGGCCGCCCCCAGGTCGAAGGCCGAGTACACCGCGGCGATGCGATCGCCAGCCCGCGCCACCTCGAGCTGCTGTCCCGTCACCCGCCCGGGCAGGCGGCGGCGCGCGGCCAGGTTCAGGCTGACCTCGGACAGGTCCGCGCCCCCCTCGAACTGACCGATGGCCAGGGGATCGTCCGCGCCCAGCGGCGTCAGCGGGCCCGCGATCTCGGCCACCAACGCGCGCGCGTCGGCCCCGAAGGCTGCGTCGCCCGCCCAGGCGTCGACGAGCAGGGTGCCGCCGCGCCCGACGAAGGTCCTCAGCGCGGCGCGCTCGGCCTCCGAGACCTTCACGCCACCGCGCCCGGTGATGTGCAACAGGTCGACGCCCTTCAGCTTTTCGTCCGTGAGCGCTACGGCGCCGCGGTCGGTGATGCCGACGCCGGTGACGTGCCGCGCGAAGGCGGCCGCCGTCTGCCAGCCCGCGGCCGCCGCGTCGATCGCCCCATCGCCCAGCCGGGCCCGCGCGACGGTGATCGCGTTGGGGTGCGCCGGCGCCGCGGGGCCCTCGGGCAAGGCGCTCGCGAAGCGACCCTTCAGCGCGCCCAGATCGCTGGCGTAGAACAGCAGGTTCATCGCCAGCGGGAAGGCATCGCTCTCGACGTCGTTCACCTGCCAGTCGCCCGCCAGGTAGCCCTCGCTCAGGAAGAACCACGTGCGGCTGCCGTCGCTCGCGCCCGACAGCGCCGGCCGATCGCGCCAGGGGTGGGCCACGATCGAGAAGACGGGGTGATCCGCCGGGAGCGGCGCCAGCGCACCCCGCGCCGGGAACAGCCGCGTCGCGAGCGTCTGCATCGCGTCGCGGAAGGCCGGCGAACCGTCACTCGGCTCGGCCAGCAGGGTGCCGCCCCCCAGGACGTAGCGGCGCAGCGTCTCGACCTGCGCGTCGGTGAAGCGCGGCGCCTCGGTGCCGCTCAAGAACAGGATGGGCGCGTCGAACTCCTCGAGCGCCGCGTCGACGTGGACGCTCTGCCAGTTGACCGGCCGCTCATAGGCCGACCACAGCCAGCGCGTCAGGTTGGCCAGATCGCGGGGGTTCTGGTTCCACTTGCCCTCCTCGCCCCACTCGAGCTTCTGCATCGCCACCGGCGCGCCGCCGTAGACCAGGAAGAGCGACGTCAGGGCGGTGCTGATCTCGGCGGTGTACCCCAACGTGAAGCTGCCGTCGGCCTGCTGCACGGCCAGCGCCCCCTCGGCCCCCTCGTGGAACCAATCCACGCCGCCGATGCGGCGCCGCCCGCTCGCCACGCCCGCGCGCTCGATGCCATACAGGTAGTAGGCGTTGAGCCGGTCGCCCTCGGTCTTGCCGAGCCAGGTCATGCCCCGCTCGATGGACGCCAGCGCCTCGCCGGCCGGCCCCTCGCGGAAGGCCCGGGGCTTGTCGCGCCGGTAGCGCGTGCGGCCGTGGTGGCTGTCGAACACGAGGAACATGCTGGCCAAACCGGCGGTGGCCATATTCGCCGACGAGCCGCTGCCTTGAACGTAGCCCCAGCCGCCGTCCTCATTCTGGTGGCGGCGGAAGTGCTGGGACATGCCCTTCCAGAAGTCCTTGCCGGGGTCCAGCCCCGCCCGCACGCCGGCCCAGATGCCCAGCACCCCGTACTGCGTGCAGCTGTTGTCCCAGTCGGACGAGTTGTGGCCGTAGCGCCAGCCCTCGGCGTTGCGCGCCTCGAGCAACCAGTCGAAGTCGGCCTTCAGCAGCGCCCGGTAACGGGGCTCCTCGGGCACCTTGCGCAGCGCGTACTCCCAGACATTGGCGCGGATGGCGACGACATAGGTGTTGTCGGCCTCGAGCTTCGCCAGCCAGTCCAGCGCGTGTCCCATCGCCTCGTCGGCCGTGGGGTGCGCGCCGGCCGCCAGCAGCGCCAAGCTGGCCAGCGCGGTGGGGCCGCCGGCGGCGTAGCTGCCCTCGCCGATCGAGCCGTCGGGTACCTGGCGGCTGCGCAGGTACAGCAGCGCGTCGTCGATGCCCCGCTGCACCTTGCGGGCGGTGATGGGGCCCTCGTAGGGCGGGTGCACGACAGGTCCGGGCGCCGCGCCCTGTTCGCCGAAGCCGTTGTCCAGGCGTCGACCGCGCAGGTTGCCCGCGCCGTCGGCGTTCCAGAGGTTCTGCTCGATCTGCTTCATCTGCACGGGCTCGCGGTTGCCCCGGACCTGATGCTGCGGCTGCGCCGTGGCGGGCCCGACGACGAGCAGGACGGCGGCGAGCGCGGCCAGCGATTGGGTGGCATGGGTAGGCATCGTCATCACTCCACCGTGACATTCTCGTCGTCGACCGTCAGCTCCATCTGCCCGTCGAGGGACTGGGCGCTGGCCACGTCGGGGTGCTCCTCGACCATGCGGAAATACTCGGGGCTGAAGCGCTTGACCGTGCGTGACTTGGTGGGCGCCGCGCCACTTCCGGTCTGCACCCACTTGCCGTCGCGCCGATAGAAGGTGCGCCGCCCCACGGTCTTGAGCGTGGCCGCCTGCTGCCGCTCGCCGCGGCGGTCGGTGTAGACGTTGTCCCGGTTCGAGGCGACCCGCTTCTTCATCAGGTGTGCCTCGTTGCCCGCCTGCTCCACGGCCCACTTGCCCGAGGTCTGGGCGTTGGCCTCGCGCAGCAGGCCCGAGGTGCGCAGTTGAGCCTCGTCGCCGCCCAGATCCTCGTCCGCGAGGAAGCGGGTGTATTCGGTGAGGATGCCGAAAGTGCGCGAAAGCTCGACGATTTCGGCGACGGTCTCCTCGTCCTCTCCGCGCAGGCGCAGCTTGCGCAGCAGCGCGCCGATGCGCCGACCGGCCCAGAGCGAGGCGATGAACGCGTTCTCGGGGCGGGCCTTCGCGGGGAAGTCGGCGGTCACCGTGTAGGCGCGCGCCGCGCCGTCCAGGCTGCCCTTCAGCGTCAGGGTGTGAGCGCCCTCGCCGGTGTAGCGCCCGAAGACCATGATCTCCTGACCCTGGAACAGCGAAGGCACGGTCGCCGGCTCGACGCGCGAGGCGGCGAGGGTGCCGAAGTCGAGCGAGACGTCGGCCAGCACGGGGTACGAGAGGCCGTCGTAGAGCGTGGCCAACTTCACGTCGATGGCCTCCTCCGGGCCGACGTAGGTGGTGGTGCCGCCGGTGTCGGCGGCGAGGCGGTCGAGCAGGTGGGTGTGGACGTCGTGACCGACGCCCATCACGAAGACCCGCGCGTGGCTGGTGTTGAGCGCGGGCACCGACTCGGCGATGCGATCGGGCACCATGTCACCCGCCGTGGGCGAGCCGTCGGTGAGGAAGATGACGATGCGCGGGCGGTCGCCGGGCGGACCCCCGAGGGACGCGGCGAGGGCCTCGCTGATGTTCGTGCGGCCGTGGGCGACGATGTTGTCGACGAAGTCGCGGGCGCGGGCGAGCGAAGCGGGATCGGCCGGCACGACGTCGGGGCCGAGGCGGGCGACGTCGGTGCCGAAGGTGACCAGGTTGAAGCGGTCGCCGGGGTTGAGGTGGTCCAGCACGTAGGCCACCGCCGCGCGGGCCTGCTCCATCTTCTCGCCCCGCATGCTGCCGCTGGTGTCCACCGTCAGCACGACGTCCTTCGGGGGCGCGTGGGCGTCGCCGCCGCCGGTCGGCTGCCCGAGGAGGGCGAAGTAGCCCGCGTCCTCACCCTCCGCGCGGTGGGTGAGCACGCGCAGGCCCAGCGCGTCGTCGTCGGCCACGAAGAAGACCTGCAGATCGGGGCTCTCGATCAGATCGTCGGCGGTGAGGCGCGCCACCGCCACGCGCGGCCCCTCGCGGCGCACGTCCAGGTCGTGCGTGGGGCTGAACACGGCGCGCAGAGGCTTGTCGGCGCTCAGGCGCAGCGTGACGCGGGTGCGCTGGACGGGCCGCGCCGAGAAGGCGGCCTGCGGCATGGGCAGGGTCGCGACGAAGAAGCCATCGGTCTCCATGACCTTGGCGCGCACCTCGATCCTGACCACGGTGCGCGGGCCCAGCGTCACGGCGGGCAGCAGGTACACGGCGCGGCCGGTCCAGGCGAGCGGCGCGCTGGACTGGGTGCCCTTGGCGAGCGTGGCGAAGAGCCCGCTCGAGGCCTCGGATGCGAGGTAGGTGCCGCCCATCTCGGACGCCGCCTTCCCGTCGATCCACACCGAGACGTCGTCCGCGTCGACGCCCGGCGGCAGCGGCAGCACCCCCACGGCCAGCCCCGCGCCGGTCACCCGCTCCTCGATGGTC
>CALBMW010000299.1 GCA_937896275.1 uncultured Myxococcales bacterium | reverse complement strand
TTCTCGGAGGGCCGCGCCGCGGTGCGCGTGGGCCGCCTCACGGGCTACGTCGACCACGCGGGCAAGCTCGCGATTCCCGCCGCCTACCTTCGCGGGAAGGACTTCCACGAGGGTCGGGCCGCGGTCGAGGTGGCCCATGACCGCTGGGCCTTCATCGACCGCGACGGCGAGGTCGTCTTCGCTCTGCCGCCCGACACCGATCTGTCGGACGTGCCCCGCTTCCACGCGGGCCATGTGGGAGTCGCGCTGCGGCGCCGACGTCCGATCCGCGCCACACGGTGGTACGACCGGGACGGCAAGGTCGTCGCCGAGCTCCCCTTCGGCGCGGCGCGGACGCTGTCGGAGGGCCTCGTGGCCGTGCGCGACGCGGAGAAGGAGTTGTGGGGCTTCGTCGACCTGAAGGGCCGTTGGGTGCTGGCTCCGGCTTGGCCCTTTGCGTGGGGTTTCCGCGACGGGCGCGCGCTGGTGAAGTTGCCCAACGGCCGAAGCGCCTTCATCGACAAGGCCGGGAAGGTGCTGCTCGCGGGTCAGACCGGCGACGTCCTCGACGGCGTGTCCGAGGGTCTCGTGCGTTTCCGGCGCGCGGACCGGTACGGCTACTTGGACCTCAGCGGCAAGGTGATCGTCGAGCCGATCTGGGAGCCTCCCTACAACCAGCTGGAGCGCTTCACGGGCGGGCTCGCGCTCGTCGCCCGCACCCGCGGCGAGGCACACGAGGAGGGGTACATCGACCGGTCGGGGGCGATGGTTTGGGCGCCGACGCCAAGTAGATGGCGACCCGCCCGTTGAGAGGTCGAGCATCGCCGCCCGCGCTGCCTGGTCGAGGTGCTGCCTGGTCGAGGTGCCTGGTCGAGGTGCTGGTCGAGGTGCCGGGCACTTCTGCCTGGTCGAGGTGCCGGGCACTTCTTCTCGGGCCGCCGAGGCCGGTCGAGGTGCCGGTCGAGGTGCCGGTCGAGGTGCCAGGCACTTCTGCCAGGCCGCCGAGGCCGGTCGAGGTGCCGATCGAGGTGCCAGGCACTTCTGCCGATCGAGGTGCCAGGCACTTCTGCCAGGCCGGGCCACTTCTGCCAGGTCGAGGTGCGCCAGGTCGAGGTGCCAGGCACTTCTTCTCGGGTCGAGGTGCCAGGCACTTCTGCCAGGCACTTCTGCCGGTCGAGGTGCCAGGCACTTCTGCCAGGCACTTCTGCCAGGCCGGGCGGCCTCGGACGACGCTGTCCCCTCGGCCCTGCCACACCCGAGCAGCGGGATCGCCCCTGCCGCGCACGCTCCGCGACCCCCGATGGGCTCCCCTCGACGTCGCCCCGACCTGACGTAACCCCCAAAAGAGTCACGGATCGCTCCGCGCCACCTGACCCGCGCCCACGACCTCTGCTACTTTCCCCGCGCGACCGCTTGCCGGGGGAGGAACGCGATGCGACGGCTGACTCTGGGAACCTGCGCTGCGGCCCTGCTCCTCGCGGGCTGCCTGGGCGACGATGGCGGCGGCGACGGCACGCCACCCAGCACCGACGACATGTTCGTGGGCGGCGGCGGCGGCCCGGGTCAGGGCGGCACCCCCGGTCAGGGCGGCACCCCCGGCCAGGGCGGCACCCCCGGCCAGGGCGGCACCCCCGGGGTCGGCGGCGAGCCCGGCCCCGACGCCTGCGTCCGCACCTTCGTCTACCGCCACCCGGAGGGCGCCCCTCCAGCCGGCGTCCTCCTGGCGGGCGACTTCGAGCGCTGGCGGGGCTCCATCGCCATGGCCGACGCGGACGGCGACGGCTTCTGGACCGCCGACGTCAACCTCGACCCGGGCATCTGGCGCTACAAGTTCATCATCGACGGCAGTTGGCAGCCCGACCCCGACAGCACGGCCCGCGAGGACGACGGCCAGGGCGGCTTCAACAGCGTCGCCACCCACACCTGCCCCTTCTCGCCCGCGTGCCTGGCGGACGCCCAGTGCGCCGCCGGCACGCCCTTCTGCCGCGGCTACGCCTGCCAGGCCGATCCGGCCCCGCCCTGCGCCTGCGACGCCCCCCAAGTGTGCGATCCCCGAGGCAATTGCGTGGATCCGCCCGTGCCGGGCTGCGACGACGCGCACCCCTGCGACGCGCCCCTCGTGTGCCGCGACGGCGCGTGCGAGCCGGAGTGCCAGCAGGACGCGGACTGCCCCGACGGGGCCGTGTGCCGCCATCTCGCCTGCTTCGTCCCCGAGTGCGCCGCCGACGCCGACTGCGACCTGTTCACCGAGTCCTGCGCCGATCAGGCCTGCGCGCCCAAGCCCTGCAACGCCACCGTCTTCACCTTCGATCCCCTCGGCGTCCCCTTCGCGGCGGTGCACATCGCGGGCACCTTCAACAACTGGGACCCCGACGCGAACCCCATGACCCTCCTCGAGGATCGCGGCCTGTGGTTCGCCCGCCTCGAGCTGCCCAACGGGCCCACCAGCTACAAGTTCGCGCTGACGCTGCCGGGCGGCGACGTCGAGTGGCGCCCCGACCCCGACGCCGCCGCCTCCGAGGACGACGGCTTCGGCTCCCGCAACTCCATCGCCATCGTCGACTGCCCCGACGAGCCCGGCCAGCCCGGCGCCTGCGGCGACCTCGAGGTCTTCGATTGGCGCGACGCCGTGATGTACTTCGCCATGGTGGACCGCTTCTACGACAGCGACGGCCGCGCCGATCCTGTGCCCGGCGCCAGCGACGGCGACGCCAACACCGGCGCCAGCGGCCAGTACGAGGGCGGCGACCTGCGCGGCATGACCCAGAAGCTGCCCTACCTGGCCGATCTAGGCGTGACCGCCGTCTGGCTCAGCGCGCCCTACGACAACCGCGACGCGCCCGGCGCGGCCATCGATCCCAACGCCGACGAGCACCAGTACTCCGGCTTCCACGGCTACTGGCCCTCGCCGGCCAACGTGGACTACGCCGATCCCGACAACCCCCGCCCCGAGCCCGCCGTCGAGCCCCGCATCGGCACGTCCGCCGATCTCCACGCCTTCGTCGACGGCGCCCACGACGGCGGCATGAAGGTACTCTTCGACTACGTCATGAACCACGCCGACGCCGACAGCGGCCTCTACCGCGCCCACAACGACTGGTTCGCGCGCCGCGACGGCCAGTTCGCCCTGTGCGGCCCCGAGAACCTCTGGGACGATCCGTTCTGGGGCGTCCGCTGCGCCTTCACGAGCTACCTGCCCCCCTTCGACTTCGACAACGCCGCCGCGCGCGCCTGGTCGGTCAACGACGCGCTGTGGTGGGCCAAGGCCTACGGCATCGACGGCTACCGCCTCGACGCCATCAAGCACGTGCCTCTCCAGTGGCTCATCGACCTGCGCGCCCGACTCAACGCCGCCTTCCCGGAGCCCGACGGCGGCCGCTTCTACCTCGTCGGCGAGACCTTCGCCTACGACGACCGCAATCTCATCAAGCGCTTCGTCGATCCCGCCACCCTGCTCGATGGGCAGTTCGACTTCCCCTTCAAGAAGCAGGTGTGCCAGGGCCTCTTCCGCCCTGAAGGCGGCCTCGACGGCTTCGCGGCGTGGATGGGCGGCAACGACGCCTTCTACGGCCCCGGCGCCCTGATGACGACCTGGATCGGCAACCACGACATCCCGCGCGCGATCCATTTCGCCAGCGGTGAGATCGGCAACTGCACGGAGGGCAGCAACCCCGGCAACGGTTGGACGGACACCTACCGGCAGCCCCGGGAGGACGCCCCCTACGAGCGCCTGGGCCTGGCCTTCGCGGTCATGCTCACCAACCCCGGGATTCCGTTGATCTATTACGGCGACGAGATCGGCCTCGCCGGCGGCGGCGACCCCGACAACCGCCGCCTCATGCCCTGGAACGACGCGGCGCTCGTGGGCGGCCAGGCGGCCTTGCGGGCCAACGTCTCGGCCCTCGGTCGCATCCGCGCCGAGAACAAGGTGCTGGCCCGCGGCAGGCGCCTCACCCTTTCCAGCAGCCGCGACACCTGGGTCTACCGCATGACCGGCTGCGGCGGCGGCGACATCACCGTCGCCATCAACCGTGCAGACGACGCGCGCGGCGTGACCGTACCGGCCGGCGACTACGTCGACCTGATGACCGACGCCGTGATACAGGGCGGTGAGCGGCAGCTTCCGCCGCGCAGCTTCCTGGTCCTGCGCACCGAATGAAACGCATCGTCCGCTCGCTCATCCTCCCCCTCGCGCTGGCCGCCGCAGCGACCGCCTGCGACCCGAGCTCCCAGACGCCCCTGCCGCCGCGGCCCGACGCGTCGCCGGTCGCGGACCGCGGCGTCACGCCGATCCGCGACGCCGAGGCCCCTCGCGAGGACGCCGCGGTCGATTTGGACCTCGGGCCGGACGCCGCGCTGACCGACGCCACCACCGGTGACGCCGACGTCGGCGCGGACGCTGCGGACGCCGCCGCCGACGCCATGCCCGCAGATTTGGGAGTCCCGGGCGGCCCCCCCCCGCGCTTCCGCGCCACGGTGCTCACTGGCAGCACGGACGCCTGGGTGGCCTGGGCGCGGGGCGGCCGACTCTTCGCGCGACGCCTCCCGGACGGCGCCGAGCCGGGCCCGATCCTCGACGTCGCCGCCGCCGAGGGGCTGACGGCTTCCTTGCTGGGTGTCCGCACGCGCAGCGGCCCGCCCTGGGTGTTGCTGCCCGATCCCGCCGACGGCCAGCTTCGCGCCCACGACGTCAGCGACCCCGACCGCGCCCCCGTGCCCCTGGGCCTCTGGCAGCCGGCCCAGGTGGTGTTGCGCGGCAGCACGACGTTGGTGGTCGGCGCCGCGGGCCCCGGCGATGCGACGACGGTGCTGCGCACGCTCGACGACGTGGGCTCCGGCACCACGCTGCCCGATCTGCGGGGCGTCCCGGCACCGGCCGCGATGGTCGCCGCGCTGGGTCGCCTGGTGCTCGGCTTCGACACCGGGATCTGCGTCACCGCCGACGAGGCCGCGCGTACCGACGCCCTGGGCGAGCACTGGCGGTGCCGCGCCCAGGCCGGCGCGGTGGCCGTCGGCGGGGGCGAGCAGCTCTACTTCGTGGGCCCGGTGGACGATCGCCTCGTGATGTGGAGCGGCATGCCCGGCGCGACCGTCGATCCCCACGCCCCGGACGCCCCCCTCGTGGTCCTCGAGGGCGCGGGCTCGACGCTCACCGCCGGCCACCCGCTGCCCGACGGCCGGGTGCTCATCGAGACCGAGGGGCCCGAGCCGCCCACCTTCTGGCTGCTCGAGGACGACGAGGTGCGTCGGGTGTCGGTGGGCGCGGTCGACGACGTGTTGGGACTGGCCACCTTCCGCAAGCGCGTGCTGCTGGTGCGTTGGAACGAGGGCATGCCCGTGCTCGAGGAGGCGATCCCCGAGGCAGGGCCCGCGCCCCCCACCTACGTCAAGCCGGCAGGCTGCGACATCAGCATCACCCCCGAGGACTGCTCGCCCAACGACCAGAACTGCGACGGGCGCCCCACCGACGAGCTGTGCTGCAGCGAGTCCGACGTGGACACCCGCCTGCCCCTGCCGATGGACGTGCTGCCCGAGCCCGGCTGGCAGGTGTCGATCAGCGACGCCGGCCTGCTGATCACAGTGCAGACGGGCGATATCATTCGTATTTTCGTTCGCGCGCGCGCCGACGACTCGCGGGTCACCGCCACCCAGGTCGGCGAGTTTCAGGGTGTGGGGAAGATGATCGCGCTGGCCAACCGCCGCGTGCGGACGGTCATCCACGTGCACAACGAGGCGCCGGGGCCGCCCCCCGAGGCCGACGCCGGCGTGCCCGACGCGGG
>CALBMW010000298.1 GCA_937896275.1 uncultured Myxococcales bacterium | reverse complement strand
CGCCCGCGGCGCGCGTGAAGTGCACGGTCGACAGCGGGGTCGACAGCTCGGCGTGCACCGTCAGGGGCTTCAAGCCGGGCAGATGCCCGTAGATTTGTTCGAGAATTCGCTCGGTCAGGCGCTGCTTGAAGCCCTCGTAGTCGCCGCCGCGCTTCATCCAGCGGCTGCCATCCCACCGGGCGAAGTCCGACAGCGGCATGAAGGTCACGACCTCGCCGGTGTGAAGCTGGCGCTCGCCCGGATCGTGGGTCGGATCCTTGAGGGACGGGAAGCTCGTGTACAGCACCGGGGCCGGGCGGCTCTCCATCTGGTCGGCCCGCCAGACCTCGTCCTCGACGTCCCAGGTGCCATAGAACCACTTGTTCGCCGCGCCCGCGCCCGCCGCGCGGATGTCGCCCTCGAAGCCCAGGTTCAAGCACAGGTGGGCGGGGGACGGCAGCAGGCCGCCGATGGCCTGGCGCCACCCCTCGTCGTGGTAGCGGTCGGGCAGCAGCCGCTCCACCGTCTCGAGCGCGCCGATGGCGCTCACCACACCGCCTGCCCGGATCACCTCGCCGCCCTCGAGCTCGACCCCGACGGCCCGGTCGCCCTCGATCACGATGCGCGCCGCCGACGCCTTGATGCGCGTCCACCCGCCGGCGTCGGCCACCGTCTTCAGCAGCGTCTCGGCGATGCGGCCGGAGCCGCCCACCGGGTAATAGCCGCCGTGCAGGAAGTGGCGCGCCACGAGGGCGTGCATGCCGAAGGCCGAGCGGCTCGGCGGGCTGCCGTAATAGCCCCACTGCGAGAGCAGCACGGCGCGCAGGCGAGCGTCGGGCGTCAGCTCGGTCATCACGTCGATCGTGCGGCGCCGCAAAGCCTCGAGGCCCTTGCGCGCGAGGACGCGGTCGGTCAGCCAGGCCGTGCCCGGCGGCAGCGCCCGGCTGAGCAGGAAGCCACGCATGTCCTTGGCGGTGCGCCGGATGAGGCCGAGGTAGTCGTCGATGGCGCGCGTCTGGTCGGGGAAGACCGCGATCAGGTTCTCGCGGAACTGCAGCGGGTTGTCGGGGAACTCGACGTGGGTCCCGCCGGGGAAGAAGAACTCGTCGTAGACCGGGCCGAGGCTGGTCCACTCGAGGCGGCCGTCGGTCAGCGCGCGCAGGACGCGCCCGGTCATGGTGTGCTCGGTGACCTCGCCGACCGCGTGCACGCCCACGTCCCAGACCCATCGCTTGCGCTTGAAGGTGTGGGTGAAGCCGCCCGGCACGTAGTGCTGCTCGAGCACCAGCACGCGCTTGCCCAGCTTCGCCAGCAAGGCCGCGGTGGTCATGCCACCCATGCCCGATCCGACGACGATGTAGTCCCATGGACCCTCGGGGCTCGTCGTGGACCAGCTCTTCTCGGTCTTGGGGCGTCGGGGGGCGGCGGTCTCGGTCATGGGGCCTCCGGGGCGGCCTTGTGCGCGCGCAGGCGCTCGCGATGGCGGCGGTCGTAGTAGGCGCGCATGCGCCCGAAGAAGGGTAGCAGCGCGGCGACCAGGGTGAGGGCGCCGACGGTCGCCAGGATGATCGCCATCCGCAGGAAGGGCTTGCCCTCGGCCGCGCGCGCACGCACACCCTGCAGCGTCGCCGCCAGCCACTGGGCGCTGCCCAACAGCAGCCACAACTGCACGGGGAAGACGGTCCAGCGGCGCGGAATCCACATGAGCGCCAGCATCAGCGCCGAGATCAGAACGAAGGGCAGGACGAAGGCGCGGAGGTAGTGGGCGCCCAGGGCGACGAGCATCAGCGCCATGAGCACGAAGCGCAGCACCAGCACGGGGATCCCTCCGCGGCCGCGGGCACCGTAGGCCGTCCACCGCCGCACATCAAGGTCGCGTGTTCGCCCTGCGCCCGGTGGCACGGCGAGGACGCCAACCCGACGTTCTCACTCCGCTTTCACCTCGCGATGCGCGCGCGAGGTCTTGGCACGACGCACCACGCTGCGGTGCCAGATGCGCTGCCCTTGCAGGCTGAGGGGCGCGGTGCGGGCGGCCCACGCGGCCTCGAGGCAGGCGGTCGACGGGGACTTCACGGTGTCGCCGCCGAGGCGCGCGTCGAGCAGCGTGGGCGCACCCGAGGCGGCGACCATGAAGGTGGCCAGCACCTCGGTCTGGCGGCCGCGGTGCGACTGAAGGAGCGCCGCGCGGCACACCGCCGGATAGGGATCGGCCAACAGGAAGTCGGCCACGCCGCGGGGATCCTCGGCGGTGGGCCCCACGTCGGCCGGCACGCGCGCCGCGCCCCGGCGAAGGTCGAAGGTCACCCCGAGGAAGCTGTCGTCGGGCGCCACCTTCCGCAGGCCGCTCAGCAGGCAACGAGCGTCGTCCGCGTGGGTCACCGCGCGTCCGACGATCACCGTGTCGGCCTTTGCCCCGCCCGGGGGTCGAAGCACCGTCACGTCACCGTAGAGCGAGCGTCCGGCCCGCTGCGCCTTGCGCCCGCAGCGCTCCACCGTCGCCGCGAGGCGCGCGATCCCCTGAGGGGCCAGGGGAGCGATCGTCCCGGTGGTCCACGCGCGCGCTGGCGGCCCAGCACCCGCGTCCGGCTCGGCCGGCGGCGCGGCGCCGGAGTCGGGCTCGGCCGCTGCAGTCCCCACGATCGAGCCCAGCGCCACGGCGACGAAGAATCGCACGGCCATCCCCCACGCAAATCGCGCCACTGTAGCAGCCCGCGGGCGGCGGGGACCCTGGCCTTGCCCCCCTCGTCCGACCGATGCACCCTCAGAGGGACCAGGAGGTGCGCGATGAGCTCGACCGACCGCTTCGTCGTCGCCAAGTTCGGCGGCACGAGCGTCGCCACCCGCAGCGGATGGCACGTGATCGCCGAGGTTGCTCAGGCGCATCGCGCCAGCGGCCTGCGGCCGGTGGTCGTGTGCTCGGCCCTCGCGGGCGTCACCAACCTGCTCGAGGGGATCCTGGCGGCCGCCCTCGAAGATGCTCACGCGCCGCTGCTGGCCGAGGTGGCGGACCTCCACCGCGCTCACGCGGCCGCCCTGGGCGTGACGCTCGACGCGGCCGGTGAGGCCGATCTCGGGACGCTCGCCCGCCTGTCCGCCGGCGCCGCCCTCACCGGCGAGGTCACCCCGCGCGTCCGCGCCCGAGCGCTGGCCACCGGCGAGCTGCTGGCGACGCGCCTCGGCGCTGCCTTCCTCGCAGCCCAGGGCCTGCTGGTGGCGTGGCTCGACGCCCGCGACGCCCTGCGCGCCCGCCCGCAGGCAGGCCCGCGCGGGTGGTTGGCGGTGGACGTCGACGACGATCTGGACGCCGATCTCGTCGAGCGTCTGGGCGCCGGGGCGCCGGTGGTCGTCACCCAGGGCTTCATCGCGCGCCGCGCGGACGGCGACACCGCGCTGCTCGGCCGGGGCGGGTCGGACACGTCGGGGGCGCTGTTCGCGGCGAAGCTGGGCGCGGCGCGCTGTGAGATCTGGACCGACGTCCCCGGCCTGTACACCACCGATCCGCGCGAGATCCCGCACGCGCGCCTGCTGCGCCGCCTGGACTACGACGAGGCGCAGGAGGCCGCGACCGCGGGCGCGAAGGTGTTGCACCCGCGCAGCCTGGGGCCGCTGCGCCGCCACGGCATCCCGCTGCACGTGCGCTGCGCGTCGCACCCCGATGTGCCGGGCACGGTGATCGCGAGCGACGCGCCCGACGCCGCCGACGTGAAGTGCATCGCCACGCGGCGTGGCGTGACGTTGGTGTCGATGGACACGCTGGGCATGTGGCAGCAGATCGGCTTCCTGGCCGACGTCTTCGAGTGTTTCAGGCGCCACGGCGTGAGCGTCGATCTGGTGAGCACCAGCGAGACGAACGTGACCGCCAGCATCGATCCGGCGGCGAGCGCGGTCGACGACGCGACGGTGCAGGCGCTGCTGGTCGACCTGGGCCGCCACTGCCGGGCCCGCCTGATCAGGCCATGCGCCTCGATCAGCCTCGTCGGGCGGCAGATCCGCGGCATCCTTCACCGGCTGGGGCCGGCCTTGCGCGCCTTCGAGGCGCAGCGCGTGCACCTCGTGTCGCAGGCGGCGAGCGATCTCAACCTGACCTTCGTGGTCGACGAGGCCCAGGCGCCGATGCTCGTCCGAAGGCTGCACGCGCTGCTGTTCGAGGAGCGGGGGCCCGACGCGTGGCTGGGGCCGACCTGGGCCGAGACCTTCGGCGACGCCGCCGCCGCCGACGCCGACGCGACGACGCCGGGCGCGTGGTGGCGGGACCGTCGCGACGTCCTGCTGGCGACGGCCGAGGCGGGCACCCCGGCCTACGTCTATCACGGGCCCACGGTCGTCGCGGCGGCGAGGCGCCTGGTCGGCCTGGGCGCGGTGGAGCGCGCCCTCTTTGCCATGAAGGCCAATGATCACGGTGAGATCCTGCGCTTGCTCGCGGCAGAGGGGCTGGGCTTCGAGACCGTCTCGCCCGGCGAACTGGCGCATCTTCGCGCCACGCTGCCCGACCTCGACGCCGACCGCGTGCTCTACACGCCCAACTTCGCCCCGCGCGTCGACTACGAGGCCGGCTTCGCCTTCGGAGCGCGCGTGACGGTCGACAACCTGCATCCCCTCGAGGCCTGGCCCGAGCTGTTCCGCGGGCGCGAGATCTTCCTGCGCCTCGACCCAGGCCGCGGCCGGGGGCACCACGCCCATGTGCGCACGGCCGGCGCCCAATCCAAGTTCGGGATCGCGGCCGACCAGCTCGAGGCGGTCGCCGCAGCGGCCAAAATCGCAGGCGCGCGGGTGGTGGGGCTGCACGCGCACGCCGGGAGCGGAATCCTCACGCCCGAGGCCTGGCCCGAGACCGCGGCCTTCCTGGCGGGGGTGGTGGGGCGCTTCCCGGCGGTGCGCGTGTTGGATCTGGGCGGCGGGCTCGGCGTGCCCGCGAAGCCCGGGCAGGCGCCGCTCGATCTCGAGGCGCTCGACGCGGGCCTGGGGCGGGCGCGGGCCGCGCACCCCGAGCTGGCGTTGTGGCTCGAGCCGGGTCGCTACCTCGTCGCCGAGGCCGGCGTCCTCCTGGCGCGCGTGACGCAGCTCAAGACCAAGGGCGAGGCCCACTACGTGGGGGTCGACGCGGGCATGCACACGCTGCTGCGCCCGGCGCTGTATGGCGCGTGGCACGAGGTGGTGAACCTGAGCAGGCTGGGTGAGCCCGCCACGACGACGGTGCAGGTGGTCGGACCGATCTGTGAGACCGGCGACGTGCTGGCGCGGGACCGCCGGCTGCCCGAGACGCGCGAGGGGGACGTGCTGCTGATCGCGACCGCCGGGGCCTACGGGCGGGTGATGAGCAGCGGGTACAACCGGCGGGGGACCGCGCGGGAGGTTGTGCTGGGGTAGCGCCCGGCCGGCAGCGGCGAGGCCGGCGTGCGGTCGCAGCGAAGGACCGGCCCTGGGCCCCCGCGGAGAACTAAGTGACAAGTGAGTACGTTCGACCCCGCGATCCGCGGCCCTTGGGCCCCCGAACGATCGACCCGTGGCCGATGGGAGTGGCCGGCGGTGGGCGAAGCCCGGCCAGGGGACTTTGCAGCCCCCCGCGCCCCGAGTAAGCTGCCCGGCTTTCGCACTGGAGGCACCGATGGCCAAGTACGACCCCGCCACCGTCGAGCCCAAGTGGCAGCGCTACTGGGACGAGAACGAGACCTTCAAGGTCGAGATGGACGCGTCGAAGCCCAAGTTCTACTGCCTCGACATGTTCCCCTACCCCAGCGGCGCCGGCCTGCACGTGGGTCACCCCGAGGGCTACACGGCCACCGATATCGTGTGCCGCTACAAGCGCACGCGCGGCGTCAACGTGCTGCACCCGATGGGCTGGGACGCCTTCGGCCTGCCCGCCGAGCAATACGCCCTGCAGACCGGCACGCACCCGGCCATCACCACCGCGCGCAACATCGAGACCTTCACGCGCCAGATCAAGGCGCTGGGCTTCAGCTACGACTGGTCGCGCGAGGTCAATACGACCGATCCCGGCTACTACAAGTGGACCCAGTGGATCTTCCTGAAGCTCTACGAGAAGGGCCTGGCCTACATCGCCGAGGTGCCGGTCAACTGGTGCCCGGCCCTGGGCACCGTGCTGGCCAACGAAGAGGTCCAGGACGGCAAGAGCGAGCGTGGCGGCCACCCCGTCGTCCGCAAGCCGATGCGCCAATGGATGCTGCGCATCACCGCCTACGCGGATCGGCTGCTCGAGGACCTGGACACGGTGGATTGGCCCGAGGGCATCAAGGCGATGCAGCGGGACTGGATCGGCCGCAGCCTGGGCGCGGAGGTCGACTTCCCGGTCGTCGGGCACGACGTGGCGATCCCGGTCTTCACCACCCGACCGGACACGCTGTTCGGCGCGACCTACATGGTGCTGGCGCCCGAGCACGCCCTCGTGTCGCGGATCACGACGCCCGCGCAGCGTGCCGCGGTCGACGCCTATGTCGAGACCGCGGCCCGCAAGAGCGAGCGCGAGCGGGTCGCCGAGGTCAAGACCAAGAGCGGCGCCTTCACCGGGGCCTTCGCCACCAACCCCGTGAACGGCAAGCAGATTCCGGTCTGGATCTCGGACTACGTGCTGGCCAGCTACGGCACCGGCGCCATCATGGCGGTGCCCGGCCACGATCAGCGCGACTGGGAGTTCGCGTTCGCGTTCGGGTTGGAGGTCGTCGAGGTCGTCTCGGGAGGGGACATCGGCCTCGAGGCCTGGGCCGGCCACGGCACGCTGGTCAACAGCGGCCTGCTCGACGGCCTGAGCGTGCCCGACGCCAAGCAGCGCATCACGGCCTGGCTCGAGGAGAACGGTAAGGGCAAGGGCACCATCCAGTACAAGCTGCGAGACTGGCTGTTCAGTCGGCAGCGCTACTGGGGCGAGCCCTTCCCGCTGATTCACGCCGAGGACGGCGAGATCGTGCTGGTCGACGAGGAGCAGTTGCCGCTGCTGCTGCCCGAGACGGACTCCTACCAGCCCTCGGGCAACGGCGAGAGCCCGCTGGCCACGCTGACGGACTGGGTCGAGGTGACGCTGCCGGACGGCCGCCGCGGGCGCCGCGAGACCAACACGATGCCGCAGTGGGCCGGGTCGTGCTGGTACTACCTGCGCTTCATCGATCCGCGGAACGATCAGGTCGCGTGGGACGCCGCCAAGGAGCGCTACTGGATGCCCGTCGACCTGTACGTCGGCGGCGCCGAGCACGCGGTGCTGCACCTGCTGTACTCGCGCTTCTGGCACAAGGTGCTCTTCGATCTGGGCTACGTGAGCACCAAGGAGCCCTTCCAGAAGCTGTTCAACCAGGGAATGATCCTGGGCGAGAACAACGAGAAGATGTCCAAGTCGCGCGGCAACGTGGTCAACCCCGACGACGTGATCGACAGCCACGGGGCGGACGCGATGCGCCTCTACGAGATGTTCATGGGGCCGCTCGAGGCGACCAAGCCCTGGAACACGTCCGGCGTCGACGGCGTGCGCCGCCTGCTCGATCGTACCTGGCGGCTGGTGGTCGACGAGGAGACCGACGAGACGATCGTGACCGACGAGGCGCCCGCGACCGAGGCGCTCCGAGCGCTGCACAAGACCGTCAAGAAGGTGGGCGAGGACATCGAAGGGCTGCGCTTCAACACCGCCATCGCGGCGATGATGGAGCTGGTCAACGTGCTCACCAAGAACGGGGAACGGCCGCGCGCCGTGGTCGAGCCGCTCGTTCAGCTCATCGCGCCCTTCGCGCCGCACCTGGGCGAGGAGCTCTGGGCGCGCCTGGGCCACGCCGGCGGCATCAGCTACGTGGACTGGCCCGCCTACGACGCGGCGCTGACGGTCGACGACACCGTGACCTACGCGGTGCAGGTCAACGGCAAGGTGCGCGCCCAGATCGAGCTGGCTCGCGACGCGGTCGAGGCCGACGCGGTCGCGGCCGCCAAGGCGCTCGACAACGTGCAGCGCCACCTCGAGGGCAAGACGCTGCGCCGGGCCATCTTCGTGCGCGGGCGGATGGTCAACTTCGTCGTGAGCTGAAGAGGTGTCCATCAATCGCCCGCCTACTGCGGACGCGCCGGGCGGGCGTCGAGGCAGGCGTTGGCGGGATCAGCCCGCCGGCTCGGCGCAGCCGCAGTGCACCGCGCAGGTGACGCCGTCCAGGCTGATGCAGAAGCCCGGATCGCAGTGGACGTCGCCGGTGAAGGTCTCGGGGTTGTTGCCCGGGGGCGCGCAGTAGATCGTCTCCTCGCCACGCTGGCACAGCATGCCGCCCTCGGGCAGCGCGTCGGCGTGGCACTCGAAGGCCGGTAGGCGGGTCGAGGGATCGGGCTCACAGGTACAGCTGAGGTCCTGATCGGTGGCCTTGACCCCGGTCGGCGCGCCCCGCGGGGTCGCGCCTGCCACGCTCAGGCCCACCGCGCTCACCAACCAGAATGTCGTCCGACCACCCATGCCCTCGAAGGTCGTCCTTCGGGCGCGGGCATTTCAACACGCGGGTCGCGGTGAACCCCAAGTGCGCGCGCTTGCGCGACCTCTGATGGTTCTGATGATGGGGCGATGCCGGCCCGCGCAGACCGCGAGGAGGTGATCAGCCGGCCTCGTCGAGCTTGGCGGGCGCCTCGGGCTTCTCGGGCGGGGGCGGCTTCTCGCCGGTGCCCTTCTCGACCCGCAGCAGGACGAACTTCAGGCCCTGGCCGAAGACCGTGCGGTACTGCCCCTTGAGGTGGGCGGGCAGGTTCGGCTCGAGCTCGCTCTTCACCCGGCTCTTCTCGGTGAAGAGGTAGAAGGGGTGATCATTCCCCCACTGTTTCATGAAGGGTTCCAGGTACTTGGTCTCGATCGTGGGGATGACGGTGTTGGCCGAGTAGTAGGCCTCGCCGCGCCAGTTGGTGCGGAAGGCGACCATCGGCTCACGGCACCGCTCGCGCGGGAACATCTCAGGGTGCGATGGCACGCGGCTCACCTGCTGGATCATGAACCGCTGATACTCGGCGTCCTCCTCGGGCCCGAACTTGGTGCAGTCGGCGTAGTAGGCGTCGAACATCGCCTTCTGGCTCCAGTGGACCGACACCTCGGGGAGGTAGGTGTGTAAGGACCACCACCCACACCACAGCCCGCCGATGCCGAGGACCGCCGCGCCGTACTGACGCTTCCAGTCGCGGGAGAAGGCCATCAGCAGCAGCCCGACGACCACGAGCAGCGTGATCCAGCCCAATCCGTTGGCCAGGCCGTGCAGCCAGGTGTTGTCGGCCACCGCCTCGGTCAGCGCGTCGCCCTGCAGCTTCTCGAGCGCCTCGGCCCCCGTGAAGCGCGGCCACTCGCGGTCGTACTTGTAGGTGAACAGG
This sequence comes from uncultured Myxococcales bacterium, assembly GCA_937896275.1. Lineage (GTDB taxonomy): Bacteria > Myxococcota_A > Bradymonadia > UBA7976 > UBA1532 > JACKDN01. The sequence goes on along the minus strand of CALBMW010000298.1, from coordinate 4,967 downwards.
TTCACCAGGTTCTGGGTGCCCTGGCCATAGGCCGCCGGCATGCGGAACAGATCCTGACCCACCCACAGCGTGATGGCCGCGCCCGAGACCAAGAAGACCGGCAGGTTGCGGCCGCGGCCGTCGAGGACGTCGTCGATGAACAGCGCGATCAGGATCGCCATCGGCGGGATGACCGGGAAGATGTAGTGGTGAAACTTGGTCGACGACTTCGCGAACAGGAAGAAGCCGACCAGCACCCACATGATCATCAGCAGGTCGAAGCGCTGCCGTCGCGTGAAGCCAGTGGCGCCCCGGCGCAGGCCCCCCAGCACCCGCGCCAGCCCGGCGGGCAGCAGGCCGATGAAGGGGAACAGGCCGTAGCCGATCCAGCGGAAGAAGTACTCGAAGCCGCCATCATCGATGCTGTGGACGCCCGCGGTCAGGCGCTTGATGTGATCGTGGATGATGAAGCGGTCGTACCACGCGGGGTGGTGCCCGCCGAGCATCGCCACCACCCACGGGTGTCCGGTCATGAACACGATGAGCAGACCGGTCGGCACGTCGACCCAGGCCAGCGTCTTCCACTCGCCCGTCACGACCAGGTAGCCGATGATCGCGCCGCCCATCGGGGCCCAGCCCAGCCACCCCTTGGCCGGCACGGTCAGGCCGCAGCAGATGTAGAACAGGTAGATGTAGAGCATGCGACGGCGCCGCTGCCGCGCCACGCGCCAGGCCGTCCACACGCCGATCGGCAGCATCGCGAGGATGAGCACCCAGCCCTTGCCGCGCCCCACCGTGAACAACTCGCCGAGCCACCACTGGGCGGCGAAGAACACGTTGCCCTCACCCGGGTAGGGCCGCAGCACGTCCGGGCTGCGGTCCATCGGCAGCACGGTCCAGAGCTGGCCGGCCACGACGAGCACGAACAGGCCGAGCGTGAACCAATACAGCGTGCCGCTGGCCTGCTCGTCCTCCTCGACGCCGCACAGGCCGATGGCGAGGGCCATCATGCCCGCGGTGACGATCGCGACCATGGGCCCGTCGGTGACCGCCTGTCTGCCCAACATCGCGACGAAGGGCACGCACGCGGCCACGGCGGTGGCGATGAGCCCGGCGCGGCGGTGATAGAACCTCGACACCGCGAGGTACACCGCCATCAGGGCCAGCACCATCGTCAGCGGAAAGAAGAAGCGGACGCCGAGCTCGGTGTAGCCGAAGAGCTCCATGCCCGCCGACATCATCCACATGATCAGGGGGGGCTTGCTGTAGAAGCCCTCGCGCTCGCGCTTCGCGTCCGCGGGATCCCAGGGCGAGCCCCAGAAGGGGTCGATGTAGTTGTCGTGCTCGACCATGTTGCGGGCGACCTCACCGTAGTGGGTCTCCCAGGGGTCGTAGAGGCCGTAGCTGCCGAGGCCGGGCAGGTAGACGAGCAGCAACCCGACGGCGAGCGCGAAGAAGAGGCGGCGGTCCTGGCTGAGGCGCTGGGGCGTCTGCAGCCAGAAGCTGCTCGGCGTCCCCGTCTCCGGCTGCTCGGTCACGTCGCCTCCCGCAGAACCTCGCGGTTGTAGTCGGCCCCAGGCGCACCTGTCAACGCCGTGACGGGGCCGGCCGGCCGGGCCTTGGGCGTATCGGTCCACCGCGCGTCCTGCGGGGCCCGCCGCCGCGGGTCGGCCGAATCCATCGTCGGATCAAGATGTTGGCCGGGTCGGCCGCCGCGAGACCGTCGGGCTTCGGCCGGCGCGGTGGTCTCGGGGGGTCTCCTGGGATCGGTCGGCGACGCGGTGTCCGCGGCGAACGGGCTGGGTCTCCGGACGCCTGCTCAGCGCGGCGTCACGGTCACGCGGGCCGTCGTCTGCCCGGCGCGCCCGCCGAAGCCGTCCACGAAGAAGTAGTAGGCCCCGGCCTCGGCGTTGTTGAGCTGGAGGCGCGACTGCGTGCCGTCGCCACCGTCGTCGTCGCAGCCGACCTGGGTGTTGCCGTCGTCGCAGTCGCGGCGCACCCAGATCAGCGTGTCGAAGTTGGCGCCGGTGGTCTCGAACACGATGTCGGAGGGACCGGGCACGTAGATCGCGACGACCCGCTCGGGGCCGCTCCCGCCGCAGCCGCCCTGGTAGTTGTCGGCCCCGCCGTTGGTGTCGACGGCGACCTGCCCACCCTCGGGCGGCAGGACGATCACCTCGCCCATGTTGCAGCGCAGCGGCGTCTCGCTGTCCGAGCTGGCCCGATCGCAGTCCGGGTCGTCGGGATAGTCGATCAGCATGTCGTCGTCGTTGTCGATGCCGTCCGCGCAGCGTGGGACCGGATCGGGATCCAGCTCGTCGTCGTCGTCGCCGTCGGCGCAGCCGGGATCGAAGTCGTCGATGCGACCGTCGCGGTCGTCGTCCTGGCCGTTGCGGCATTGAGGCAGCGGGTTCACCTCGGCGCCGAGGCGGAAGGCGCCCCCACCGTCGCGCGCGCCGGTGTCGACCACCACGTAGTAGAGGCCCGGCGCCGGCGGCTCGAAGCGTACCCGGGTGCCCGGCAGCGCGACGCTGCCCCGGTTGCAGGCGAGGTCCTCTCGCGCCTCGCAGGCGGGACGGATGTAGAGCACCGTGGGCGAGGTGGTCTCGTCGTAGTCCGTGCGGAAGACGATCGCGTCGGCGACGCTCTCGACGGTGTAGGTGAAGACGACCTCACCGCCCGCGAGGCCGCCGCAGCTGCCGGCCCAGCCCTCGTCCGCGCCCGTCGTGGTGCCCTCGGCGAGGCTGCCGTCCGCGACGATGGCGTTGAGATCGATCAACGCGCGGCCGCCACACGGCGGCGGATCCGTCTCGTCGTTGTCGTCGCGCGCGGTGCAGCCGGGGTCGAGCAGATCGATGCGCCCGTCGCCGTCATTGTCCACACCGTCGCCACAGGCGGGGTTCAGCGGGGCCGCGTCAGGCGGGGGCGGCGCGGCGTCGGGTGGATCCCCGTCGGGCTCGACCGCGGCGTCGGGCTCGGCGTCCATCGGGGGTCGGACGAAGGCGTCGCGCTGCGGCTCGCGGTCGAGGTTGGCGTCGCGCGCGACCGGCTCGCCGGTCTGCCCGGGCGCGTTGTCGTCTGCGGTCGAGCAGCCGAAGGCCACCAGGACGATCACAAGTGAGAAGCGTTGCATGGCGCCATCAATCGCGAGCCGGGGCCGGCGTGTCAAGATGGCAGGCGCGTGATCGGCCGATCGGGGGTCACGGCGCCTGACAGATCGAGCGGTCGACGTCGAGCTTCAGGCCTTCGATCCGGTCGATGAAGCGGGGAAGCTCCCAACGGGGTGAACCGCCCCCAGATGCGGCCATCGGCGTCTCAGGCGCGGCACAGGGCCAGCGTCAGCAGCGCCGCGGTGCCCGGCATCTGATCGACGAAGGCCAGGCGGTCCAGGGTGAGCCAGGGCGCCGTGGCCAGGTCGCGGGCCAGCGCGGCCGGCGAGGGCCCGATGCACAGGACCACGCGTGGCGCCGTGGCGCGCAGCGGGCCCATCACGGCCGGACCGTAGGGGCGTCGCATCGCGTGCACCACGACCGCGTCGGCGCGCAGCCCGCCGGCGAGCAGGCGCCGCAGGGCGCGGTCCGCGTGACCCACCCGGAAGGTGGCGTTGGTCACGCCCGCGGCGGCGGCGTTGTGTTGCGCGTCGATGACGGCGGCGCGCTCCAGGTCGACGCCCACGAGCGCGCGGGCTCGACGCGCCAGCGGCAGGCTCAGCGTGCCGGCGCCGCAGCCCAACTCGAGGACGGTGTCGCCCGGACCCGGCGCCAGCAGGTCGAGCACCGCCGCCCGCAGCGACGACAGCGACGCGGGTGTCTGAGGCAGCCAGGCGGGCATCGTCGCCGCGAAGACGTCGTCATCCACCGTGAAGGTCGCGGCGACCGGTCCGTGCAGGTGCCGGGGGGCGCGCAGCGTGTCGAAGCGCCGCGGCGGCACGCAGTCCACGAAGACGCCGCGGCCCGGCCGCTCCGCGAGCAGATCGTCGAGCGAGTCCGTGGGCGTCGCGGTGACCAGCACGACCCGCGCGACGGGCCCGGCGGCCTCGACGACGACGTGACGCAGCAGGCCGTGGCCGGTGTCGGGGTCGAAGGCCCGGACGCCGCGCGCGTTCAGGGCTGCCTCGACCTCGACCAGCAGCGCGCGCGTGGCCGGCGACTGCACCGGGCAGGCGGCCAGGGGCACGGGCGAGGCGCCGAAGCGCGCGACCAGGCCGAGGGTCAGCCGACCGCCCTCGCCCGGCAGCGCCCGCGCCACCGCCCGGGCGCGGTAACCGTCGCGGGGTGTGGGCGCGTGCACCTCGGGGAGCGGGATCCTCGCGCCGGTCAGCCGAGCCAGCGTGGCGGCGTGCGCCTCGGCCTCATAGGCGCGCCGCGCGCCGTCCGACAGGTGTCGCAGCGAGCATCCGGGGCAGGTGCCGGCGCGCTCGCAAGCCGGGTCGACGCGGTCGGGCGCGGGCTCGAGCACGCGCACCAGCCGCCCCGTCCGTCGCCCGCGGCGATCGACGTCGGACGCCACCTCGACGCGCTCGCCAGGCAGCGCGCCGGGGACGATCCAGCGCGCCCCGTCCGAGGTGCCGACGCCGTGGCCGCCGAAGGTGAGGCGATCGATGCGAAGGGAGAGGGCGCCCGAGGCCTCATGGGCCGGGCTCGAAGGGGGCGGAGGGCGCAGCGGGCGCTCCAGGCTCGGATCAGGGGATCCGGTTGGAGTACCGGTTGATCTCCTGGGCGCGCCGCTCGGCGGCCGTCCAGATGATCGAGGCGACCTCCCAGAAGTGATCCGTCGCGCGGAGCTCGCGCACCCACTCGCCGGCCAGCTGGCCGGCCAGGTAGATGCGCACCGTCACCTCGCTGGGGCCCCAGGTGCCGCCGCCGATGAAGTTCTCGGCGCGGAAGTAGTGCACGCCCACGCGGTAGGTGCCGCCCAGCGCGTTCGTGTCCTCGGGCTCGTCGAGGTTGATGTTCTCGGGGCCGGCGCCGTTGACGTCGTCGATGTCG
>CALBMW010000297.1 GCA_937896275.1 uncultured Myxococcales bacterium | reverse complement strand
GGGGCGGGGGCCGCGTTGCAGGGGTTGGGGTCGCAGGGATCGCCCACCGGCGCGCACGCGCCGCCCACGCAGCGCTGGTCGGCGCCGCAGTCGGTGCGCTGCTGCGGGTAGGTGCAGCTCGCCGCGCCGCCGACCGTGGCGCACATGCCCGGCGCGGTCGACTGCACCGCCGTGTTGCCGTCGCAGGCCGGCGCCGGCGCCGCACCGCAGGGGTTGGGCTGGCACGGATCGGCGGGCACGACGACCGACAGATCGCCGGCGTTCGCCAGCGCGTAGCCGTCCGACGAGCCGGGGGCGCCGCTGTCGCAGTAGGTCCAGGTGACGCCGCCGTCCACGGTGAAGCGCCACGCCAGATCGTAGTGGCCCGCCTGGGCCGGCAGCGTGAGGTTGCCCTGGTACTCGTCGTTGTCGGCCTCGCCGGCGTTGGGACCGTCCCAGCCCGGGTTGGGCGTCCCGGTGACCCAGCTCCACGCGGCGTTGCCATCGGGCTGCGAGTTGTCGGGCCCGTAGCCCAGCTCGCCCCGCACGAAGGGCGCGGGATCGTTCCCCCGCGACCGATCGGTGAGGCCGCGCTCGTAGAGGCGCCCATGCAGCGTCGCGACGGTCCGGGGGGCGCCCGAGACCTGCTCCTGCTGCAGGCGGCAGAAGTCCACCGCCTCGGCGCAGGGCGGGTTGGGCTGTCCGGGGCTCCCGAAGTGATCGCCCGCCTCGCCGGCGGGATCGAAGTAGCGCCCGCGTCCCAGGCACCAGCGGCCGGCGACGGTCGGATCACGGCTGATGCTGTCGGCGCGCGCGTCGGGGAAGGCGCCCCCGTCGTCGTAGGTGATCGCGTCGATCACGGCGCCACCGCAGCGCAGGGCGACGGTGTCGCCGGGGTTGTTGAGGCCAAAGGTGAAGGCCTGCACCGGGTGCAACCCGCCGTTGACCGCCGGATCCAGGCTCCGGGCGAACAGGGCCACGCCACCGGGCGCGAGGACCAGATCGGCCAAGGTCAGCCCCGTGCCGGGACCCGCGCCATCATGCAGTTCGCAGCCCGTGAGCGTGAGCGGTCCTGCCGAGACGTTGGTCAGCTCGACCCACTCGGCCGTGTTCTCGCTGAGCGGGTCCTGCGGATCGTAGAGCACCTCGGTCACGAGGACCTGCCCGGCCTGCGGGGCGGGCGCGCCGCCGCCCGGCTGGCAGACGCCCGCGGCGCACACGAAGGCCGCCTCGCACGCGCTGCGCGTCGGGTCATAGGTGCACGCCGGCGCGCCGCCCACCTCGGCGCACGCGCCGACGGCCGGATAGGTGACGGCCGCGTCGCCGTCGCACGTCGCCGCGGGTGGGGCGTTGCAGGGGTTCGGATCGCAGGGGGATCCGACGAACTCACAGCGCCCCGCCGCGCACCGCTCGTCCGGCTCGCAGTCCGTGCGTTGGGCGACGTAGTCGCACGTGGGCGCCCCGCCGACCTCGGCGCACGCGCCCTGCGCGGGGTAGCGCAGCGCGGTGTCGCCGTCGCAGGCGTCGCCCGGCGGCGCGCCGCAGGGGTTGGGGTTACAGACGTCGATCCGCGGCTCGCAGATGGCCGCCGCGCAAGCCTCGCCGGGGGCGCAGGCCACGCTCGATTCGGGGTAGGTGCAGGTCGGATCGCCGCCGACGGTGCGGCACTGACCGGGCGATCGCGGCGTGACCACGTTGTCCCCGTCGCAGCGCGCGCCGGGGGCCGCGTTGCAGGGGTTGGGCAGGCAAGGATCGGGCAGATCGACGCAGCCCCCGCCCTCGCAGGTGCGGCCGGCGCCGCAGCCCTGTCGCTCCTCGACGTAGGTGCAGGCGGCGGCCCCGCCGACGTTCGCGCACTGGCCCACCGCCCCGAACGCGACCACCGTGTCGCCGTCGCAGCGGTCGCCGGGCGGCGCGTCGCAAGGGTTGGGCAAGCACGGATTGGGCAGCGGCACGCAGGCCCCGCCGCGGCAGGTCTGGCCGGCGCCGCAGGGCGTCGTGGTGGTCGGGTAGCTGCAGTCGGAGGCGCCCTGATCGTCGGCGCACGCGCCCGGGCCGCTGTAGCGCACGACGGCGTCACCGTCGCACACCGCGGGGGGCGGCTGGAGGCAGGGGTTGGGGGCGCAGGGATCGGGCCGGTCGACGCAAGCGCCAGCGGCGCAGGTCTGGTCCGCAGGGCAGGCCTGACGCGTCGTCGGGTACGTGCACGCGGGCGCGCCGGCCGCCTCGACGCACTGGCCGAGGGGGGCGGGCGCGATCACGAAGTCTCCGTCGCAGGTCGCCGCGGGCGGCGTCGAGCAGGGGTTGGGATCGCAGACGCTGCCCGCGGGGACGCAGGCGCCGACCTGGCAGACGGTGCCCGGCCCGCAGGCCCCGCGCTGCTCGGGGTAGGCGCACTCCGGCGCGCCGCCGACCTCGGCACACTGGCCTTCGGGTGCAAACGTGACCGGCGTCGGCCCGTCGCACGCTGGCACCGGCGGATCGAGGCAGGGGTTGGGCGCGCAGGCGTCGAAGACCGGGCACGGCGGGTTGGGCGCGCCGGGCGTGCCACGGTGCGCTTCGACGGGCGCGCCGCCGGGGAAGTACACCTCGCCGCCCAGGCACCACGCGGCGGGATCGTCGTTGGCCGCCGCGTCGTGGCTTGCCGGATCGAGCGCCAACGAGGCACGCAGCGCGTCGGGCCAGCCGCCGGCCTCGTCCCAGCCGATCGCGTCGACCTCGATCGCGCCGCAGCGCAGGGTGAGCGTCTCGGCGCCGTTGTTGAGCGCGAACGTGAACAGGTGGTCGGGGTCGAGGCCGCCGTTCACCACGGGGTTGGCGGAGCGCGCGAACAGCAGCGGCGCGCCCGGCGGCGCCTCTGTGCCCACCACGTCGACCAGGTTGCCTCCCGCGTCCTCGACCACGCAGCCGTCGAGGGTGAGCATGCGGTCGCCGACGTTGGTCAGCTCGAACCACTCCGCCCCCGCGTCGTCCAGCGGGGTGTGGGGGTCGTACATGACCTCGGTGAAGATGACCTCGCCCGCGACGGGGTTGGGGACCGCCGCCACGCAATCGCCGCCGGCGCAGATCTGCCCCGCCGGGCAGCGGGTCACCTGCCGCGGGTAGCTGCAGTCCACGGCGTCCCCGTCGATGACCGAGCAGTCGCCCGGCCCCTGGAAGACGATGCGGTCGTTGCCGTCGCAGGTCGGCGCTGGCGGCGCATCGCAGGGGTTCTGCCCGCAGGCGTCCGCCACCGGGCAGCCCGGGTTGGGCAGGCCGGGGGTGCCCAGGTGGGGCGCCGGCTCGCGGACGTACACGTCCACGGCGAGACACCAGTTGGCGCCGTCGTCGTTGGCCGCGGCGTCGGTCGAGGCCGGGTCGAGGCTCAGGGCGACGCGCTGGGCCAGCGGGAATCCGGGGCCATAGGCGACGCGGTCGACGAGCGTCGCGCCGCAGCGCAGCTCGATCGTGTCGCCGCCGTTGTTGAGCGCGAAGCTGAAGGTGGCGTCCGGATCGAGGCCCCCGTTGAGGGCCGGATCGGCGCTGCGCGCGAAGACGACGTAGCCGTTCGCCGGGATCGTGAGGCGCGCGATCGCGGTCTGGCCCCCACCCGCGTCGGCCACTACGCAGCCGTCGAGGCCCACCGTGCGGGCGGTCTGGTTGTGCAGCTCGAACCACTCGGCGTCGTTGTCGCTGAGGCCGTCGTGGGGATCGAAGAGGATCTCGGTGATCACGACCTCGCCGGCCGCCGGCGCGGGGAAGACGGGGACGCAGGCGCCGGCGCGGCAGGCCTGGCCGCCCGGGCAGGCGCTGAGCGTCGGCGGGTAGTCGCAGCGCGCGAGGCCGGCGGCCACCGAGCAGGCGCCGGGCCCCGAGAAGGTCGCGATCTGATCGCCCTGGCAGGCCACGGGGGGGGGCGCGTCGCAGGGGTTGGGCGCGCAGGGATCCTGGACCGGCGCCGTGGAGCGAAGCTGACCCGCGTTGGCCGGCGCGTAGCCGTTGGTGGAGCCCTCGTCGAGGTCGCAGTGCAGCCAGGGGCCGCCGTTGCGCCGGAAGCGATAGGCGAAGTCGTAGACGCCGATGCCGGGCACGCGCAGCTCGGCCTGATACTCGTCGTTGTTGGGCTCGCCGCGCGCGGCGCCGTCCCAGGCCGGGTTGGGGGCCGCGTCGATCCAGGTCCAGCCCGCGCCGCCGGGATCGCTGCCGTCCGGGCCGAAGCCGAGCTGCCCGACCAGCGTGGGGTCGGGATCGTTGAGGGTGGAGCGGTCGGTGATGCCTGCCTCGTAGACGGCGCCGAAGACGTTGACCACGGTGCCCGCCTCCAGGGACTCGTCGCGCGGGAACTGCAGGCGGCAGTAGTCCACCGCCAGGTCGGGGCAGGGCGGGTTGAGTTCGCCGGGCGTGCCCAGGTGATCGCCGCCGGCACCGTCCGCGCCCTCGTAGTACAGGTCGCGCGCGAGGCACCAGTTGGCGCCCACGTCGTTGGCCTCCGCGTCCTGCGCGTCGCGGTCCAGGCTCAGGCTGGCCTGCCGCGCCGCCGGGAAGGCGCCGCCCACGTCGTAGGCGACGACGTCCACCACGACCGCGTCGCAGCGCACGGTGAGGGGCTCACCGGTGTTGTTCAGCGCGAAGCTGAAGGTGCGGTCCGGGATCAGGCCACCGTTGACGTCCGGGTTCGCGCTGCGCGCGAAGAGCGCGATGGCGCCGGGCTGCAGGTTGAGTCCGACGATGGGCACGTCGGTGCCGCTGTCGGCCACCACGCAGCCGTCGAGCGTGCGGGGCCCGTCCGCGACGTTGCGCAGCTCGAACCACTCGGCCTGACTGTCGAGCAACTCGGCGTCGGGGTCGTACATGATCTCGGTGAAGATGACCTCGCCCTGGGCCGGCCGCGGGAAGCCGCCGGCGCAGGCACCTTCGACGCAGGCGCCGCCGTCCCGGCCGCAGTCCGTGCCGGTCTGGGCGAAGTTGCAGGTGGCGGCGCCGCCCTCGACCGCGCAGACGCCCGGCACCACCGGGGTCAGGAGGGTGCGGCCGTCGGCGGCGCAGCTCGCGGCGGGCGGCGCGTCGCAGCGCTCGACCTCGCAGGGGCTCTGGAGGCTGACCAGGACGCCCGCGTTTTCGGGCTGGTAGCCGTTGTCGCTGCCGTCGCTGTCGCAGTCGAGCCAGGTCTGTCCGCCGTCACGGCTGAAGCGATAGGCGAGGTGCCATGTACCCGGCGCGGGCACGACCAGCGTGGCCTGGTACTCGTCGTTGTTCGGATCGCCGGCGGCCTCGGCGCTCCAGGCCGGGTTGGGGATCGCGTCGACCCAGGTCCACGCGTCGCCGGGCGTCGACCCCTCGAGGCCGAAGCCGGCCTGGGCGCGCAGGCCGGGATCGGCGTCCGTCCCGTCGGTGCGATCGGTGATGCCGGCCTCGTACACGCGACCGTAGGCGGTCAGCGCGCTGCCGGCGTCGGCGTCGGCGCGCAGCGGGTGCTGGTAGCGGCAGAAGTCGACCTGCAGGTCGAGCACCGGGCAGGGCGGGTTGGCCACGCCGGGCGTGCCGAAGTGTGGCGCGCCCTCCTCGAAGTAGGGCGTGAAGCCGAGGCACCAGTTCGCGCCGTCATCGTTGGCGGCGGCGTCGGTGGCGGCTGGGTCCAGGCTGATGCTGGCGCGCTGTGCGTCCGGGAACGTGCCCCCGTCGTCATAGGTGACCGTGTCGATGACCACGCCCGCGCACGCGAGCGAGACCGTCTCGCCCGCGTTGTTGAGCGAAAAAGAGAAGATCGCGTCGGGCGCGAGCCCGCCGTTGAGCTCGGGATCAGCGCTGCGCGCGAAGAGAGCGTAGCCGCCCGCGGCGATGACCAGGCGGCCCAGCACGTCGTCGCTCGCCGCGTCGGACAGCGTGCAGCCGTCCAGGCGCACCGCGTGGTCGCTCAGGTTGTGCACCTCGATCCACTCGGCGGTGCCGTCATCGAGCGCCTCGTGCGGGTCGTAGAGGATCTCGGTGAAGACCACCTCACCGGGGGCGGGGCGAGGCTCGGCGTCGACGCAGGCGCCGCCCTGGCAGATCTGGTCGGTGGCGGCGCAGTCCACCACACGCTCGTCATAGGTGCAGGCAGCGCCGCCGTCCACGACCTCGCAGGCGCCAGGGACGGCGAAGGTCACCGCGGTGATCGGATCGCGGCAGGTCGGATCGCCGGGGCTGTCACAGGTGATGCCGTCGCAGGGGCCGGGCCGGCTGTCCAGTTGGCCCGCGTTGGCTGGCTGGTAGCCACCCTCGGAGCCGTCCTCGCCCGGCCCTGCGGCGCGGTCGCAGTAGGTCCAGGTGGCGCCGGTGTCGACGGAGAAGCGATAGGCGAAGTCGTAGCTGCCGGGCGCCGGGACCCGAAGCTCGGCCAGGTACTCGTCGTTGCCCGCTTCGCCGGCCATCGCGGCGTTCCAGGACGGGCTGGGGCTGGCGGCGATCCAGCGCCAGGCGCCGTCGTCGGCGGCCGGATCGGAGCCATCGGGGCCGAAGCCCAGCTCGCCGCGCAGGCGAGGCTCGACGTCCACGCCGTCGGTGCGGTCGGTGAGGCCCTCCTCGAAGACGCGACCGAAGACCTCCACCCGCTCGCCCGCGACGGCCTCGACGTCGAGCGGCCACTGCAGCCGGCACCAGTCGACGGCGACGTCCCCACCGGGGCAGATGGGGTTGGCCGCGCCGGGCGAGCCCAAATCGCCGGCACCGTAGGCGGCCTGGCCCACGCACCAGTTCTCGGGGGCGTCGTTGGCCGCGGCGTCGATGCGGTCGGCCGAGAGGCTCAGGCTGGTGCCGGCCTCGACCGGCCAGGCGCCGCGCTCGAAGACGACCTCGTCGATCAGGTTGCCCAGCGCGTCGCGCAGGGCCACGCGATCGCCGCCGTTGGTGAGGTTGATGCCGACGTAGGCCACGCTGTTCTCGACGCCGCCGTTGGTCTGAGCGTTGGCCGAGCGCGCCAGCACCACGTACTCGCCCGCGGCCATGACGAGGCCGCCGGCGCGCTCGATGCGGAAGGTCTCGGCGGGGTCCGACTCGAGGGTCCAGCCGTCGAGACGGATCTCGGCGCCGGTGCGGTTGTGAATCTCGATCCACTCGCCTTGCTGGTCGCTGACCGCGCCGGGATCGGCCATGATCTCGGTGATGACCACCGCGCCCGCGCCGGGGGCCGTCGCGCAGAGGTTCGCGGCCTCGATGCAGTAGCCACCCGGGCCGCAGTCCGCCGCGATGCGGCAGCAGCCGGCGATGCGATCCCACGAGCACAGGCCGTCGGCGTCGCAGGCGTCGGCGGTGCAGACGTTGTCGTCCTGGCAGTCGGCGGCGTCTTCGCAGTCGCGCGGGGGCATGCCTCCGCTGCCGCCCATTCCGCCGACGCCACCCGTGCCGCCTTCGCCGCCCGCGCCGCCTGCGCCACCGGCGCCGCCCATGCCACCAGCGCCGCCTTCGCCGCCCGATCGG
>CALBMW010000296.1 GCA_937896275.1 uncultured Myxococcales bacterium | reverse complement strand
CCCTCTGCTCGACGTCGAGGATCTGGTGATCGAGTTCGACACCGGGGAGGGTCGCCGCCGCGTCGTCGACGCTGTGAGCTTCGCCGTGGGCGAGGGTGAGGTGCTGGGCATCCTGGGCGAGTCCGGCAGCGGCAAGACCATGAGCACGCTGGCGGTGTTGGGGCTGATCGCGGGCCGCCCGGGGGTGATGAGCGGCGCCATCCGCCTGCACGAGGGCGACCGCGTGGTGTCGCTGCTCGAAGGGTTGGAGACCGTCGTGCACCCGCGCGCCGGCAAGCCGACGCGGAAGAACGATCGCCGCTGGCAGCGCATGGTGCATCGCCGCATGCGCCCCATCTGGGGGCAGGCGATGACGGCGGTCTTCCAGAACCCGCGCCACTCGCTCGACCCCCTCATGACCGTCGGCGCGCAGGTCGAGGAGTCGGTCCGATTGGCCGAGCCGGGGCTCGGGAAGGCCGAGGTGCGCCATCGCGCGATCGAGTGGCTCGATCGTGTCCAGATGACCGATCCGACGCGGGTGCACCAGAGCTACGCGCACGAGCTGTCGGGGGGCATGTGCCAGCGCGCCATGATCGCCGTGGCCCTCGCCCGTCGCCCGCGCCTGCTGATCGCCGACGAGCCCACGACGGGGCTCGACACCACCGTCCGCGCCGAGATCGTGGCGCTCTTCAAAGAGCTGCTCGCGGACCGCGGGCGCGCGATGCTCTACATCTCGCACGACATCCGCGAGGTGCTCTACCTCGCCGACCGCGTCATCATCATGCGCCACGGGCGGGTGGTGGAGGAGGCGTCGGCGGCCGATCTGAAGGCGGGGCGGGGGACGCGCGACCCCTACACTGCGTCGCTGCTGGCGGCCGCGGAGCTGCACATCGCGGCCGGAGATCCGGCGTGAACGCGCGCGCCGACGAGCCCGCTTCGGCGGCGACGGTGGCCGCGCCCATCCTGAGCGCCCGCGGCCTCGTGAAGCGCTTTCGCACGCGCAGCCTGGTGCGCGGCGTGCGCGAGACCCGGGCGCTCGACGGCGTGGACATCGACGTCTTCCCCGGCGAGGTGGTGGCGCTGATCGGCGAGTCAGGATCGGGCAAGACCACGCTGGGCAAGGTGCTGCTGCGGCTCACGACGATCGACGCGGGCAGCGTCACCCTGCTTGGGCAGGACCTCTTCGCCATGCCGCGCGGCGAGCTGCGGCGGGCGCGGCGCGACTTCCAGATGGTGTTCCAGAACCAGACGGCCAACCTGCACCCCAAGATGAGCGTGCAGCAGATGGTGGACGAGTCGCTGCGCCTGCACCGCCCCGATCTCGACGCCACCGGGCGCCAGGCACGCATCGACGAGTTGCTGGGCCGGGTCGGGCTCACGGCGCGCTCGGGTCAGCGCCCGGCCAGCCTCTCCGGGGGCGAACGGCGCCGCGTGGGGCTCGCGCGCATCCTGGCCACGAAGCCCCGCCTCATCGTGGCCGACGAGCCCACGAGCGGCCTGGACGCGGCCATCAAGCTGTCGACCATCCAGCTGCTCAAGGAGCTGAAGGAGGAGGCGATGACCTACCTCCTGATCAGTCACGATCTTGGCTTGGTGCGGCGCATCGCCGATCGCGTGCTGGTGATGCTTCACGGCCGCATCATCGAGCAGGTGCCGGCGCGCCTGTTGGGTGAGACCGAGTTCCACCACCCCTACACCCATCGCCTGATGCGCGCGGCCGACCTCGACGACGACCGCCGCGCGCCGCCGCGCGAACGCCGCGACGAGGGGCGCGCGCGCGAGCCGCTGCCCATCGAGTCGAGCGTTCACGGCGGTTGCGTCTATGCGGCCGATTGCCAGTTGGCACCGCGTTTGGGCATTCTGCCGCGGTGTGCGGTGGAGCGTCCGGCGTCGGTGGAGGTCGGGCGGGGTCATTGGGTAGCTTGTTTCGGGGCCGAGCTGCCCCCGGAGGACGTGAGATGAGAGCCACCGTACTGAGCGTCGCCCTGCTCTTGGGCGGGGTCGTCACGCTGCCGCCCGCGACGGTCCGCGCGCAGGCGACCCAATCGCTCGAGGACGTTCGCGATCAGGGCATCCTCTATTTCAAGAAGGACCACTACAAGCAGGCTCAGGCCCTGCTCAACCGCGCCTACGCGATGCCGGCGGGGAGCAAGGACTTCCTCACGGTCTTCTATCGGGGCCGAAACGCCTACAAGCTGCTGGTGCTCGAGCAGGCCTTCACGATGGCGCGGGACGCCGAGCGTCTGGCCGGCGACGACGAGAAGAAGAAGGCCAGCGTCCAGGATTGGGTGACCGAGATGTCGTCGCTGTACGGCGGGGTCACCTTCAAGGCGGCCAAGGGCGAGACCAACAAGAAGGGGCGCATCTTCTTCGAGGCGAAGACGGGCATCATCAACAAAGAGAAGAAGGAGCGCTTCAACGCCATCCGCGAGCGCTTCCGCACCATCGACGTGGAGCTGCCGTCCACCATCTACCTGCCCTACGGTGCCTACACCGCCAACCGGGTGCCCTTCGAGCTGACCCAGGGCACAGAGCCGCCCGAGGTCGAGATCTTCCTGCAGGTGGTCGTGGGCGAGGATGACGGCGGCGACAACGCGCTGTGGTGGTGGGTCGGCATCGGCAGCGGCGTGGCGGTCGTGGGCCTGGGCGTCGGCGCCTTCTTCCTCTTCCAGGAGCCCGAACCCGAGGAACGCTCCGTGTCGCGGTGGTCGTTCGAGGGTGCCAACCAGTCGCTGAGGGTTCGACACTGATGATCAAGCAACTCACGGTCGCTTTGTTGGGGGGGCTCGCGCTGGCGCCGGCGTGGGCCGTCGCCGAGGTGAGCTCGCCCCGGCAGATCGCCGATCGGCCGGCCGCGCACTGCCAGACGCCGCGCTGGTCGCCGGACGGTAAGCAGATCGCCTTCGACGTCTATCGTCCCAAGAAGGACGAGCGGGAGACCTGGATCCTGAAATTCGAGGGCGACCGCAAGGCCGACGAGGAGGAGGTCACCACCGGACGCGCCGCAGCCGCGGCCGCGCTCGGCGGTGGCAGCAAGCCGCCCGTGGTCGACTTCGCGTGGGCGCATGACATGACCGCGCTCAGCAAGCCCTTCGTCTTCAGCAGCCGCGGGGTGCGCAAGAACTTCGACCTGTTCGCGGACGGTCAATGGCTGACCGACAAGAACCCGGGCAACGACGGCCAGCCGGCCTGGTCGCCCGACGGCCGCTTCATCGCCTACACGTCCCAGCGCGCCGACTCGGGCGACATCTACGTGCTGGACCTCGCGAACGACAGCAAGAACCTTCAGGTGACGCTGTGGCCGAACGCCACCGAGTTCAGGCCGGTCTGGGCGCCGGGCAAGGCCTATCTGCTGTTCACGCGCTCGCACAGCGGCGCCAAGGGGCAGGACATCGGCATGGTGGTCGACGTCACACGGCCCAACGAGACGACCAAGATGGTCACCACCTGGACCGGCGACGAGATTCGCCCGAGCTGGGCGCCGGACGCCTCGCGGGTGGCCTTCTATGCCAACAAGGGCAACACCAACGACAAGGAGTTCGACCTGTACGTGGTGGGCATCGACGGTCAGAACGCCAAGCGCCTCGCGAAGGACGTTGTGGTGGACGAGGTGCTCGGCCCCGCGTGGTCGCCCGACGGATCGGCCGTCCTCTTCGTGAAGAAGGACTTCAAGCGGGACAACCCGGTGATGTGGGCCCGCGCCGATGGTTCGGCGAGCGGCGTGCTCGACACCGGGACTCAGCTGAACGGTGATCTGGCGCTGTTCGGCGACGCGACCGGGCGGATGCGGCTCGCGTTCAAGGCGCAGGGCCAGAAGGGGTCGACCGACAAGACGTGGGAGCGCCTGTACCTGGTGACCTTCGGCATGGAGGACCTCAAGCCGTCGGCGGCGGGCGAGTGAGCCTGGCAGCTCCCGCCCGGTGGATCGCCCTCACCCGCGTCCTGGTGGTGGGCGGTAGCCTGCTGGTGAGTGGTGGCCTGCTGGCCGGGGGCGCTGCGCTGGCGCGCGCCGCCGACACGGACGATGAGATGGGCGCCGTGGTCCTCGTCTTCCCGCGGGACGCAGCCGACCCCAACGTGGCCATCCGCGTCGAGCGCGATCTGCGCAACATGTACGCCTACGCGCGCCAGGAGGGGAAGCCGGTCCCGCGCATCCTCCCCGTCGAGCTGCGCTATGACGTGGGCAACCTGAGCAAGGGCGAGATCAGCAAGGCCCGGGTGCACTTCAACGACGCGCAGCGCGCGCTCGAGGCGGGGGACGCCGACGAGGCGAAGGAGCAGCTCTTCCGCGCCGAGCGCTTCTACAAGAAGGCGATCCCCTACGCCTCCGACCACCCGCTGCTGCGCGGCATCTTCTTCTACTACTACCTGGCGCGCCAGGCGGCGGGGCTCGCCGACGAGGCGCGCGAGAACTACTGCGCCTACGTGGCTCTCACGCGCAACCTGGCGGGCAGCGCGGGCCCGCTCGAGCAGTTCGAGCCTTTGGCCGACAAGTGCGGCGACACCAAGATCGCAGGCACCGGCGAGCTGCGGGTCACCGCCGACGTCGATGGCGCCCACGTCTACGTCGACAACCGGGCGGTCGGCGTCATCGGACGACAGATCCCCTACGTGGATCCCTTCGCGCCCGCGGGGCCTCACCTCGTCGAGGTGCGAAAGGCCGGCTACGCGCGCTGGGGCACCCTCGTGACGCTGTTTCAGGGCAAGAGCGAGTCGCTGCGCGCGCAGCTCAAGAAGGCCCGCAACCGCGCCGAGGAGTACACGCCGCTCGCGGGCCTGGTCTTCGAGGGCGACGAGGCGCTCAGCGAGGAGTACCTCGCGGATCTCTTCTTCCAGATGGCCGATCGTTTTCACGCGCGTGAGTTGGTGTGCGGCTATTTGCGCGCGCTGCCGGGCAATCGCTACGTGCTCACGCTGTTTCGGTTCGACGCCGAGCACGGCATGGACCGTCAGGAGTACAGCTTCGGGGCGGAGCTTGATGGGCACCGGCCGGCTCTGATGCAATACTGGCGCGCGCGGTTTGGCGAGGTGCTGGATCCAGAGGACGCGGTGCCGTCCGCGGATCGCTTCGCGCCGACGCTGTTCAAGGTGGAGTGAGAGGGCTTCGTCGCAGACGCGCACCGGGATCCGGGGCGTGCGGCCGGCGCTCGCGACGAGGGGAGTAGAGGCGCATGGGGGCACCGCGTGAGGTGCGAGGCGGAACGGGACGGCGCAGGGCGGCGCGGACGGCGATCTGGGCCGGGGTGCTGGCCGGGGTCGCGATCGGCTGCAAGGACGCCGTCGTCGAGCGCATCGCGACGCCGATCCAGGTGGATCTGACGACCTGCCTCGGAGACAGCGACGGGGCCCTGCCCGGCGGCGCGCCGTCCACCTGCCGAAGCACGCTGACGAGCGCGCTGCCGGAGGTCGCCGTCAACGCGTGCTTCGTGGTGCAGGACGCCGACGGCGGCAAGGGGACGCGGCAGGTCATCCCCCTGCGCTACGCCGGCGGCAAGCTGGCGCTGGCCGACGGCGGGACGGGTCAGATCGACCTGCAGCCGGGTCGGCAGGCCGAGGCCGCCCTGTTCTTCCTCGACGAGGTGGGCGCCGCGCAGTGCCGCGCGGGCAGCGCCGCCCTCCAGGTCGACGGCGATTGCAGCGAGCAGTCCGGCTGCGTGGCGCGCCTTGGGCCCGTCGTGCGGTCCATCCCCGACCGCACCGACGACGTGAAGCGAAACGGCGCCGCGGTCGATCCGGTGCGCTTCGACTTCGCCGAGGCCGACGGGCAGTGCCCCGTGGCGTGGGCCACGAGTCAGGGCACAGAGATCTGCAACGACCGCGACGACGACTGCGATGGCAAGGTGGACGAGGACTTCCTGCCGGCGGGTGGCGGCAACAAGGGCGCGGCCTGCGAGAACGAGCAGGTGGGCGCCTGCGCGCGCGCCGGCCACTATGTGTGCGCCGCCTCGGGCCTGGACACCGTGTGCGACGCGCCGGCGGTCGGGGACGCCGAGAAGGGTGAGGAGCAGCGGGGCGAGTGCGCGGCGGACAGCCTTCCCTGCTGCGACGGGGTGGACGACGACTGCGACGGCAACGTGGACGAAGGTGTGCCGGCCTGCTGCACGGCGGGTCAGGAGCAGCCCTGCGGCATGACGGTCGCCAACAGCGACTGCGTGCAAGGCACCCAGGTGTGCCAGGTCGAGGCCGGCGCCCAGCGGGGGCGGTGGAGCTCGGCCTGTTTCGCGGACGCCACCGGCGGCGTCGCGGTGGTGCTGCCCGGAGAGCACGTCGAGACCTGCGATCATGCCGACAACGACTGCGACGGCAACGTGGACGAGGACATCTTCCTCGACGTTCCGGGGCGCCCGGGCAAGCTCGGACCCTGCAGCGAGGGCGTGGGCGTCTGCGCCGACGACGGGGTAGTCGGGTGCCGCGCGGGCGCGCCGGCCTGCTGCACCGTGGCCACCGCGATGGGCGACTGCGTGTCGCCGGCCGGCGACCCGGGGCCCGTGGAGCTCTGCGACGGCGCCGACAACGACTGCGATGGTTCGGTCGACGAGGGGCTGCCGGGCCTCGGCGAGGCCTGCTCCGTGGGCGTCGGCGCCTGCGAGGCGCGCGGCAACATGGTTTGCGCGCCCGACGCCACCATCGTCTGCAGCGTCGGTCCAGGGCCGGCGGGCGACGAGCTGTGTAACAACGGCATCGACGACGACTGCAATGGGAGCACCGACGAGGGCTTCGATGGCCTGGGTGGGCGCTGCACGGTGGGCCAGGGCCAGTGTGAGCGGACCGGTGAGATGGTCTGCGCGGCGGACCTGCTCTCTCTGGTGTGCAGTCAGCAGCCGGGTCCGCCGCAGAACGAGATCTGCGATCTGTTGGACAATGACTGCGATGGAAGCGTCGACGAAACCATCAACCTGCAGACCGACGTGCTGAACTGCGGTGGCTGTGGCCCGGTGGGCGGGATCCCGGCCTGCAGCGGCGCCAACCCTCCCGAGGACTGCACCTTCGTCTGCCGCCCGGCCAACGCGGTCGCCGCCTGCAACGTCGGGCGCTGCGAGGTGTCGAGCTGCGTGGCGGGCTTCGTGGACGTCAACGGCGATCCCTCCGACGGCTGCGAGTGCAACGACCGCCTCGCGGATCTGCCCGATCCCCGGTTCGAGGACGTCAACTGCGACGGCGTCGATGGCAGCGACGACGCGGTCTTCGTGTCGAGTGAGCGGGGCGCCGACAACAACCCGGGCAACATCACCAGCCCCTACCGGACGCTGGCGAAGGCGCTGCAGATCGCCCAGCAGACCGGCAAGGACGTGTACCTCGACGCCGGCACCTACAACGTGCTCGAGGGGCAGTCTGTGCCCGCCGGGACCGCCGAGGGTGGGCTGCCGGTGCCGAGCGGCGTGGGCATCTATGGCGGCTACCGATTCGACGGCATCCGCACGTGGCGACGCACCGGGC